>QHOM01000103.1 GCA_003218785.1 Verrucomicrobiota bacterium | reverse complement strand
ATCGCTAGTAATGGCGCATCAGCTACGGCGCCGTGAATACGTTCCCGGGCCTTGTACACACCGCCCGTCACATCATGGAAGTCGCTTGTAGCCGAAGCCGGCGCGCTAACCCGCAAGGGAGGCAGCTTTCTACGCTATGAGCGGTAACTGGGATGAAGTCGTAACAAGGTAGCCGTAGGGGAACCTGCGGCTGGATCACCTCCTTTCTAAGGAGAGTTGCTGAACCTGATTGTCGAATCTCGATTTTCGATTTTCGATTCTCGGTGCGTCAGCATAGGTCGACGGCTAACTCCGCGGAGTGAATCAATTGATCACTTCCCGGATATGCCGTGAAGACTTTGGAATCGAAAGAAACCAAAGCTCAAAGAAAAGACGGTAACGCACAATTCAGTCTTTGCTGCTGCACATCGACAAATGCCGGATGACGATTGCAGGATCGACATCCGGCATTTTCTTTGTCTCATCGCCCTGCTCAGTCTGATTCGGTTCGACATAAACCAAAACAAAGATACGATCTCCACAGCAAGACAATCACAGGAGATCAGCACATGACCGCAAAAGCATTATTTGTCAGACTGGAGGCAAAACCGGGCAAAGAAAACGAAGTCGCGAAATTTCTGCGCGATGGCCAGGGTTTGGTGCAACAAGAACCCGCAACCACCGCTTGGTTCGGGATTAAACTTGGCCCGACTACCTTCGCGATCTTCGATGCGTTCCCCGACGAAGCAGGACGCGACGCGCACTTGGCTGGAAAAGTCGCCAAGGCGTTGATGGAAAAAGCGCCCGATCTCCTGGCACAGCCGCCGAAGATCGAGAAGGCAGACGTATTGGCGGACAGACTGCCGGGTTGATCCTCCTGAGGACGTTCTCCGAACTTCGGCAGGAGTTTGCAATTCGCAATCCGCAATTTACACTCCGCAATCGTTTTTCGGGGGCATAGCTCAGTTGGTAGAGCGCCAGCTTTGCAAGCTGGAAGTCAGGGGTTCGAATCCCCTTGCCTCCAAAGCTTCGAATGAAGCGTGGAGGCAAAATCTAACAAAACGGGCATCACTATTGGATGCACTAGCGGGAGCGTAATCCCCTTGCCTCCAGTCTTCCCTCGCAGCGGTAGCGGAGAGGGAAAGACTGTCGCGCCATAGCTTCAGCGAAGGCGGACACGTTTAACCTTGCAACGTCAACGCAGCGAGCTACGACTCGGCAAGCCAACGACGAAACATGGCAACGTTCTTCTACATCTATATCTTGCAGAGCGAGCGCGACGAGGACCGATTCTATACCGGCTTGACGGACGACCTGCGTAAACGATTGAGAAATCATAACGCGGGACGAATTCTTCACACCTCGAAATGGCGACCATGGCGATTGAAGGCATATGTCGCGCTTTCCGATCGAGTTCGTGCTGCAAGGTTCGAGCGCTATCTCAAATCAGCCTCTGGCCGGGCATTTACGAAAAAGCATTTATGATCCGGTGCACTAGCGGGAGCGTAATCCCCTTGCCTCCAGTCTTCGCTCGCGTCGCAGGAGAGCGAAGATTTTCGCGCCGTAGCGTTTAGAAGGCGGACATGTGTGTTGTTATGCGACGAGAGCGAGCTCCAACTCAGCGCGTACTGTTTGCGGAGACGTTGTTAACATCCGATTTGCGATTTGCGATCTGCAATCTTAAATAGTTGCTTGCGGGCCTGTAGCTCAGTTGGTTAGAGCATGCGCTTGATAAGCGCAGGGTCACTGGTTCGAGCCCAGTCAGGCCCATTTTTATTTTCGATTTGCGATTTCGAATTTTCGATTGAGGAACGGTCGCCGCGACTGCCGCTCCAGGACTAAACTTCAATCCAAACGCGCCGCTGATGTCGATCAGCACGTCGTTCAGCGACGCCGTGCGCGATGGTACGAACGATTGATGAAATTCGTCGCTGGCCGCAAAAATTCCGCACACAAACCAGATCGCCATAAAGAAAACCCACGGCTTCGCACGCAAATTCGTGCCGCGGTACAGTGCACGACGAAGAAGAATCGCGAGAATCGCGTACTCCGTTAGATGCGCGCATTTCCGCAACAGGAAATGAACTTGGACAATCGCTTCCCCAGTGATGTCCGGTTTCAACCAAAGCAGGAGTGGAACAAGAAGACGCGAGGTATGTTCCGCCGACATAAGATCGCTCGAGCCAATAAATATGACGACAATCCAGAGCGGAACCGGCAACCAGTACTTAAGAAAGGGTCGCATTGTGCGCTTGAAGGGCGTCTGTGCCAGGCGCCACATTTATAAAGGCGTTCCGCAGAAACGCCGTACAACTTTTGCATTGGCCAATCTGCAATCTACAATCTCCAATCCAAAATGAAATCTCCCCTCACCTTCCAACCCATTTTCTTGGAGCGCATCTGGGGCGGGCGACGACTCGAAACGCAATTTGGCAAATCATTGCCTGCCGGAATGCATATCGGCGAATCATGGGAAATAGTCGATCGTCCCGAAGCACAGAGCATCGTGCGCGATGGCCCGCTGCGCGGCAAAACACTGCACGAACTTTGGGTTCAATATCGACAAGAGATTTTCGGAAATGCTCCCGACGCGCCGCGTTTTCCATTATTGATCAAACTTCTGGATGCACATGAGAAACTTTCGTTACAGGTGCACCCGCCTGAAAGAGTCGCCGCGAAACTAGAGGGCGAGCCAAAAACGGAGTTTTGGTACGTAGCGGCCGCTGATCGGGACTCCGAACTCTTTGTTGGATTAAAGGAGAGGATGACGGTCCACCAATTCGAAGAAGCGCTGAAGTCAAGAACAGTCGCGGAGCACGTCCACATAATTCCGGTCGAGGCCGGCGACGCAATGTTTCTTCCTGCTGGTCGGCTTCATGCGGTTGGTGCGGGCAATCTTCTCGTCGAGATCCAGCAAAACAGTGACACCACGTATCGCGTTTACGATTGGGACCACGTCGACGAGCAAGGTAAGCCGCGGCAGTTGCACGTCGATCAAGCGCTCGAGTGCATCGACTTCAGCGATTGCAAGCCGCAATTGCTCCGGCCAGAAGGCGAGTTGCTGCTAAAAAGTGCACTGTTCGAAATTCAAAAATGGACTCTCGATTCGCCACGCGAAGTCGCGCCGCGCGGTCAGTTTGCGATTGTTTGCTGCCTGAGCAGCTCGATCCGGTGCGCCGATGTCGATCTTGCTCCGGGAGAATTTTTTCTCGTCCCGGCTCAGTTGCAGGATCGACAACTAAAACCGCTTGGCGCGCAAACAAGTCTCTTGCGCGTGACGATTCCGCTGCCCGCATTATAGCGTTCGTTTTTTGCAGCTCACTTTTTTCGTTCGCAGTCGAGACAAGGAAAGTGCCGGCTCCGCACAATGAAAAGCAGAGGAGAACGATCGCGATCTTTGCCATCCAGCTCATGAGATTCCAAGCCTATCGCACGCCTTTCATTCCGAAGCTTGGCCCAAGCGTCGCAGGTAAGTAAAGCTGTAAATACCGGTGCTGTGACCATCCTGCCAGCGCGGCTGCAAAGCGTAACCGCCCACCAGATCGAACCCGATAAGCTGAAAACTTCTGTCGGTGTAAGTCACGTGTGGACGCGAGACGCTGCCCAGCACATCCGGTTCACCACCACACGCTGCGCACGGACACGCGCGACGCAACATTTCGAGTTTCAAAAACGATTCGGTGCCGTTGTTCCACGCAATGGCGAGCTCGTCTCCGATTTGTTGGATGTTGTTAGGCTCCAAACGCATGATGTCTCATCCACGTTTTGGCCGCATGCGTTCGCCAAAAATCGCCGTGCCGACGCGCACCAGCGTCGCGCCCTCCTCGACCGCGACCGGGAAATCATTCGTCATACCCATCGAAAGATGGGGAAGCGTTACATCAAATTGCTTTTCGAGCGCGTCACGCAGATCGCGCAGTCGCACAAAGAATTTCCGCGATGCTTCTGCTTCCTCCGCGAGCGGTGGGATCGTCATCAGTCCTTCGATTGTGAGACGCGGAAGCGCGAGCAGCAATTCCATTTCTGCGCGCAGAGTTTCCGGTTTGAATCCGAATTTACTCCCCTCACCCGCCACGTTCACTTCCAAGAGGACACGTGGATGCAGTCCTTCTTCCTCGGCGATGCGATTTATCTCTTGCGCCAGCACGAGCGAATCCACGCTGTGAATCATTTCGAACAGCGGAAGCGCGTGGCGGATCTTGTTTTTCTGGAGATGACCGACGAAATGCCAGCGAATTGCGGACGGCAATTCTGGAATCTTCACCCGTGCTTCCTGAACACGACTTTCGCCAAATAATGACTGCCCGCCCTCGTGAGCCTCGCGTACTCTCTCGGCGGGATGTGTCTTCGAGATCGCGACAAGTTCGATTTCGTCGACGTCGCGTCCAACCTTCGTCGCGGCCCGCGCGATTTGCTCACGAACGCGTTCGAGATTTGCTGCGAGATCTTCCATGGGTTTCGCGGGAATTGAAACTAGCAGAGCTTTCGGCTGGAATGCAAAACCGCGAAAGTTTTGAAATTGCGATCCTAAACAGCGCTCGGTAAACCATCGGCATGTAGCACCGCCTTAGTAACCTCGTTTGTTCGTTTTCGATCTTAACTGCGCTGCTGACCGTAGCGCCCGTCTCTTCCAGTCATTCTGAGGAAGTGATTCCAAGACTCAATTACGAAGCGGTGCCCGATTTTTTTCAACTCCCTTCCGGCGAACATTTCGTCGAAGTCGCGGGGATAGCGGTCGATTCGAAGGGGCATGTTTACGTGTTTCATCGCGGCAAACGTCCCTTGGTGGAGTTCTATGCATCGGGAAAATTCATCCGCAGCATCGCGGATGATCCTTTTGTCACGGCCCACATGGTACGTGTCGATGCCGAGGACAACATCTGGACGACGGACGTCGGCGCGCATGTTGTTCTGAAGGTTAGCCCGGAAGGTCGCGTGTTGCTATCGTTAGGCCGAATGCGAATACCGGGAGATGACGTCCTTCACTTCAATCAGCCTACCGATGTTGCCTTTGATCGCGACCGAAATATCTACGTCACGGACGGTGAAGGCAATTCGCGAGTGTTGAAGTTCAACAAATATGGCAATCTGCTTCTCGCCTGGGGAATGAAAGGCAGTGGCCCAGGACAATTTGATCTTCCGCACTGAATCGCAATCGACGACGATCTGGTTTACGTGGCCGATCGCGAAAACGCGCGTATCCAGATTTTCGACCTGAATGGCCGCTATCTCCGTGAATGGAAATTAGGCCACCAGTATGGCCTCTTCATTACGCCTGATCATTTCATCTACATGGCTGACGCAATTGCTGGCCGAATTCTGAAGATCAACCGTGAAGGCAAGATTGTCGGCGTTTTGGATGGACCGCCGCCGGACAAGGGCAGGCATTTCGATCCGCACTTGATTGCTGTGGACAAAGACAATTCCATTTTTACCGCGGAAGTAATGCCGTGGCGCGCTCAAAAATTTCGGCTGAAATGAAAACAAAGTTCCCGTCCTGCTAATTTGTATTGTCTGCTCTCCTCAGCGGCAAAATGCTTGGAGCGACATCTTATGAAAATTGCAGTCCTCGGTAGCGGAATGGTTGGCAATGCGCTTGCCACAAAACTCGTTAACGTCGGCCATCAAGTCATGATGGGATCGCGCACGGCCGACAGTAAACCAGCGCAAAAATGGCAAAGCGCCGCTGGCAAAGGCACGCAAATCGGCACTTTCGCGGATGCAGCTGCGTTCGGCGAATTGGTTTTGAATTGCACGAATGGCGCAAATTCGATTGCCGCCCTTCGTCAGGCCGCTGAAGCAAATTTGCGCGGCAAAATTTTGATAGATATCGCGAACCCATTAGATATGTCGCAAAAGCCGCCCACGCTGACAATTTGTAACACCGACTCACTCGGCGAACAGATTCAGCGCGAGTTTCTTGAGACGAAAGTCGTCAAAGCGCTCAATACGGTGAATTGCAAAATAATGGTCAATCCTGAGCTCGCGCCAGGCGATCATAATCTATTCATCTGCGGCAACGATACGGCGGCGAAAGCAAAGGTGTCGGAGTTCATCGCCCGAAACTTCGGCTGGAAACGCGATAACATTGTCGACCTTGGCGACATTTCCGCGGCCCGCGGAACGGAAATGTATTTGCCGCTCTGGCTACGGCTTTGGGGTGTCGTCGGCTCACCGCATTTCAACATCCGCGTGATTCACGAATGACGTTTACTGCAGCAATTCCATCATTTGCTTGGCGAGCTTCGGGCCAATGCCGGCTTCTTCGTGTTTGAAATACACGAAAGCGTCACTCCAGCGGTTGTTTTGCTCGCGAACCAATTTGGCCCAACGTTCGATGTCGATCTTTTCGTAATCCTCGCGCCTGAGACGCAGATAACCGTAATCGGCAGTCGCGGTCGTTGGCGTCGCCGTGTTCTCCGTCTCAGCGATGCAGAGCGCGATGTTCCGCGACTTGAGCAGTCCGAAGATTTCGTCGTCGAACCACGATTCGTGACGAAACTCAAACGCAGCGCGCATTGACGGCAGTTCGCGAAGGAACGAACTCAAAACGTCGGCGTCCTTTTTGAACGTGGGCGGCAGCTGAAACAAAACTGGCCCGAGTCGCTCGCCGAGACCAGTCACCACTTTGCAAAAATAATCGAGCGTATCCGCGCAATCGCGCATCTTCGACCAATGCGTGATCTTTTGCGGTGCTTTCAGCGCAAAACGAAAATTTCCCGGAGTCAGCATTTTCCAATTGTCGATCGTTTTCGGGGCTGGAATGCGATGGAACGTGTAGTTGATCTCCGTCGTTGAAAGTCGCTCAGCGTAAAATGGCAGCATTTTGCTCGCCGCCAAATCTTCGGGATAAAAATTCCCTTTCCACTCTGTGTACTGAAAACCTGACGTGCCGACCCAGAATTTCATGTGATCCGCTCAGGCCAAGATTCGCAGAGCAAGAGATCTCCGCAAGCGCCGTAAAAAAGCTCGTCAAGACATCCGCCCAACAACGCGCATGCGAATTCAAGATGGCGGCAAGCTGTTCGCCGGCTGTTCGCCGGCCAAAATGGACCGGAACACGGGAGACTTGTTGCCATCGTAACATAAACAAGAAAGGGAAATCATGAAAAAAGTGCTTTTAAGCATGGCATTGGCAGTTGTGGCCCCATTTGCATGGGCGCAGGTCTCGGAGACAACCACAACGACGACCACCACTGAAGGCAGCGGCACGATCACGGAGTACACTCCGGGGAGTGCAATCGTACTCAGGGAAAGTAGCGGACCGCGGACGTACCGCTTCGGAAAGACGGTCACGTATGTGACGCGGAGCGGCAAGGTCTTGGATGAAGACACCGTGAGGACAAGAGTTAAAGTGGGTGTCCCAGTCCGGGTTCACTACGTCGGAACAGGCGACAATGTGATGGTTGATCGCGTGATCGTCGACGAGGATTAAGAGCCAAAAGAGCTAAGCTCGTTTGTCTCCATCGCGCCTTTCTGTTCTGCCTTGTCAGGTGGAACAGCAAAGGCGCGTTTTGCTTAAAAGTTCACGGACGATGTCCTCCACAGCCGGGCTGAATGGCTGCTACGATCAATCTTTGAGTGAACGCTGTTCTTCGCTTCGCAGTTGTCGCCGCGTTAATTTCCAGCGCCATCCTACCGGCAGCGGCGAGAAAGAAACCCCGCGGAGAGAGCGCTACCAATAAGATCGACGTCGAAGCCGCCGTCCGTCTGCAGATCTTTCTTGATCGCGCAAACTTTAGTCCCGGCAAGCTCGATGGACACTATGGTGATTTCACATGGAAGGCGCTCGCGCTCTACCGGATTTCTCGCGGAGAAGAACCGCAACAGCCACCCCCGCAGGTCAAGTCGAAAGGCAACATCGCGCCTGACATCAGTGGCCTCGATCTCTCCAGCGTAGGCCTTGTGTTCATCCTCTATACTGTGGCGGAAGCGGACCTCCAAAGTGTCGGCCCGTTGCCCAGTAAGGTGTCTGCACAGGCCAAATTAAAATTTCTGCCATATCGCGACGCCGCCGAAGCTATCGCAGAGAAATTTCACAGCGAGGTCCATTTGCTGGAGCAACTCAATCCCGGCAAGATGAAAACAATCAAGGCTGGTGATCAGATCATGGTCCCGAATGTCGACCCGTTTGAGCTTGCTTCAGTGAAAGACATAAAACCTGGTAGCGATGTTGATTCGACGCCAGCAAATGACATAGAAGATCAACCGGAGCAGCAAAACGGAAACACGACTAAAAACAAAGAGTCGAGCACTACTGAACCGGCTGCACCGCCCGTTGTCGTGAAAATCGACACCAAAACCAACATGGTTGGGGTGCTGCAAGGCGATAAGCTTATCGCTGCGTATCCAGTCACCATCGGGTCCTCCCATACAGCCTCGCCCATCGGCGAATGGAAAGTAACTCGCATCACGAAGATGCCGACCTTTCGTTACGACAAGGAAATGCTTCAACACGGCAAGCGCAGCGGCAATTTTCATCTGCTTCCACCCGGTCCGCGCAATCCAGTTGGGGTGATGTGGATCGCACTCAACAGAAAAGGAATCGGGATTCATGGCACCAACAGTCCCGATTCGATTGGCCACGCCGCCAGCCATGGCTGTATTCGTCTTGCCAACTGGGACGTCGTCCGGCTCGCGACAAAAATAAAGCCAGGCGACAACGTCTCTATTCATTAAAGTTCGGTGATGAATGAAACGCTCATTACTGGCGCGCTAAGCATTCTGCACGATTGGGTTCAATCGGAAAGTTTGCGAAAACATTGCTACGCGGTAGCTGATTCAATGCGTTACTTCGCGCAATTACGGGGCGCAGATGCGGACTTGTGGGAGGCGGTTGGCTTGCTACACGACATGGATTACGAACGCCATCCAAATCTGGAACATAGCCCAAGCGAAGGGCATCCGTTCGTGGGTGTGGCGTGGCTGCGCGAGCACGGCTGGGGTGAAGAAACTTGCCGCGCGATTCTTTCGCATGCGGATTACACGAACGTTTCGCGTGAAACGCCGCTTGAGAAAACTCTCTTCGCCGTGGACGAACTAAGCAGCTTCGTCATCGCCGTTGCGCTCGTTCGTCCTACGAAAAGCATCCACGACGTCGATGTTGCGGCCGTAAAAAAGAAGATGAAAGACAAAGCATTCGCTCGCGCCGTTAATCGCGATGACATCCTGCGGGGA
>QHOM01000102.1 GCA_003218785.1 Verrucomicrobiota bacterium | reverse complement strand
TTCCCCGCTGATCTCGTTCCACCAAAAGTGGTTTCTTCCATTTTGCGCGGTGGTCTGGCCAAGGCGGCCGAGGTCGGTTGTGTGATCATCGGTGGCCATTCCATTCGTAATCCCGAACCGATATACGGTCTGGCCGTCACGGGAATTGTTGATGTTCGCCGCGTCACGACGAATGCAAACGCGCGACCCGGCGATTTGCTTGTCTTAACAAAACCGCTGGGCACCGGAATTGCCACCACCGCAATCAAGCGCGGGTTCGCTTCGCGGAAGCTCGAGAAAAAAGTCATCGCGCTCATGTCGAAAATTAACACCGTAGGCGCCGATCTCGCCGAGCGTGGTCTCGTTCGCGCAGCCACCGACATCACCGGCTATGGTCTGATCGGTCATTTGGTTTCACTCTGCCGCGCCAGTCGCGTCTCCGCAGAGGTCGATCCGAGCGCGGTGCCGATGATTAGCGATGAGATCGGCGATCTCATCGAACAGGGTTCCGTCCCGGAAGGGAGTCGGCAAAATCTTTATGCCACGACGGTCCTCGTCGATTGGCAAAGCACAGATGAGGCGCGCAGAATTCTTTTAACCGATGCCCAGACCAGCGGTGGACTACTGCTTTGTGTCGCCGAAGCCAGGCTGGAGAAAGTGCTGAATATTTTGCGGAAAGCGAGTACACCCTGCGCCGCTGTTATCGGAAGAATTGTCCCGTGCAGCCGGCGCCGTCCCTTGATATGCATGACCGGGTAAAATCGCGCTCGCGCCGGGAAATTCCCGCTGTCAGCAAAGTCCTCGATGTGCTCAGCTATGACGATCTGCCGCGCCCGGTGGTTGTCGGTCTTGTCCGGCGCGAACTTTCTAAAATTCGCGCGAAAGCGGTGATCCCAGAATTTGAATCCATCGTCAATTTTATCCGGCGTCTGCTTGACGAGCTCCGCGCCAGCCGGCTCCAGCCGGTCATCAATGGAACCGGAATTGTCATCCACACGAATCTCGGGCGAGCACCGCTTGCATCGAAAGCGATCCGTGCGCTTAACGAAATCGGCTCAGGTTATGCTAATCTCGAATATGATCTCGCGACCGGCGAGCGCGGTCGCCGCGGTGCTTATATCGAGAATGCGCTCGCGCTGCTTTGCGGAGCCGAATCGGCCACGGTCGTGAACAATTGCGCAGCTGCGTTGGTACTAATCGTTCATCATTTCACCCGAAGCAAAGGTAGGGCGCGACCGCCGGGTGCGCCGCTCCAGCTGGAAATTGTCATTTCGCGCGGTGAGATGGTCCAAATCGGCGGCGGCTTTCGCGTTGGTGAAATAATCGAAGCGGCCGGTACGCAATTGCGGGAGATCGGCGCAACAAATAAGACGAGCATCGATGATTATGCCAAGGCAATCGGGCCAGATATTGCTCTCATTCTCAAAGTTCACCGCAGCAATTTTTTCATGGGCGGTTTTGTTGACTCACCTCCTTCGGCGGATATCGCTGCGCTCGCGCGAAAAAAGCACATCCCGTTTGTCGAAGACCTGGGAAGCGGCGCGATTGTTGCGACGGAACAATTGGGAATAGCCGAACACGAGCCAACGCCTGCCGAAGCATTGAAAAATGGCGCCGATCTCGTTTGCTTCAGCGGCGACAAATTGTTTGGTGGCCCACAAGCAGGAATTATTGCCGGAAAGAGAAGATTCGTAGCCGCTTTGAAACGCGAAGCGCTATTTCGCGCGTTGCGCTGCGACAAATTGGTTTTCGCAGCCCTGCAAGCGACTGTCGATCTTCATCTCAATCAATCGAGAGCCGGAATCGCTGCCATTGGTCTCTTGCAGGTCTCCCGGGATGAATTGCGCGCGCGAGCTGCAGCCATTGCCAGTCGGCTGGAGGGTTTGCCACTGCGAATCGCGATTGGGTGCGGTACAGTCAAAGTCGGCGGCGGGACCTTGCCAAAGTCGACGATACCGTCAGTTACGATCGACATTGCTCCCGAGAGTTGTTCGTTGGTCGATTTCGCCGCGCGGCTGCGCAATTGGAGTTCACCGGTCATCGGGTATATCGCGAATGAGCGCTTCAAGCTCGATCTGCGCACGATTTTCCCGCATCAGGCCGACCTCGTAGTGGATGCCATTCGCCGTGTCTCCACAAGTGCGCAATAACCACCACGAAGATCACGAAGAACACGAAGAACACGAAGATGGAATGTAATCGGGCTTCGTGCTCTTTTGTGTCCTTCGCGGTTTCAAAAGGTGGCATGACCGAAACACATTTCGTCATCGCGACGGCCGGTCACGTCGATCACGGCAAAAGCGCGCTTGTCAAAGCGCTCACGGGAGTTGATCCGGATCGGCTGCCCGAAGAAAAAGCGAGACAAATCACGATTGAGCTCGGCTTCGCGCATCTCCAACTTTCTGCGATCTCAACTCTCAGCTCTCAACTCTTAACTCTCTCCATAGGCATCGTCGATGTGCCCGGCCATGAGGATTTCGTCCGGAACATGATCGCGGGCGTCGGTTCAATCGATCTTGCGCTTTTTGTTGTCGCTGCGGACGACGGCTGGATGCGGCAAACCGAAGAGCATCTGGAAATCCTGACATATCTGGGAGTGAAACGAGCCGTGATCGCACTTACAAAAAGCGATCTGGGGGATGTGGAAACGACGGAAAAAGAAATCCGCAATCAACTGCGTGATACGGCCTTCGCGCGATCTCCCATTATTCCGACTTCGGTGCGCACCGGCGAAGGAATCGAGAATTTGAAGAGCGCAGTCGCTTCCGAGTTCTCAACCATGCAATTACAACGCGATGTCGGGAAACCGCGCTTGTTTATCGATCGCGTGTTTACCCTGCGCGGAATCGGCACTGTCGTGACCGGCACACTAACTGGCGGACGACTCCGTCGCGGCCAGAGCGTCGTTGTTCAACCACAAAATTTTGAAGCGCGTATCCGCTCGATTCAAAGTCATGGCTCTGTGCTGGAATCTGCGCAGCCCGGAATGCGGACCGCGATCAACCTGCCGGATGTCGCTGTCGGCGATGGTCCGGGACAAATCAAACGCGGCGCCGTGATCACCGTTGTCGATCTTGGCACGGCGAGTTCAACTCTCGTTGCTCTCCTCGAAAAATCTCCTCGGCTGGGCCCGAAAGATCCGGCCGCACGTCCACTCAAGGACGGTGCTTCGGTCTATTTGCACCACGGCACGTCGCGATTCCCGGCGAAAATCGGCCTGCTTGATAGAGAGGCACTCGACCCCGGCAAACAAGCAATTGCCGAGGTAAAAGTAAACTCGCCGATATTTGCGTTCCTCGGTGATCGATTTGTTGTTCGCGATGCGTCGGAACGACATACAATTGCAGGTGGAGTTGTTCTTGATCCGGATAGTGACCGAGGAAAATTTCGTCGCGAGCCGCGGCGTAAATTGCTGACAGAGCGCGCGACCACACTGGAGAATGTCGATTCTTGTGCCGGTTCCGAGATTGAAATGAGCGGATGTCTGCCAACACAAACCGTTCTTCGCAAATCGCACTTCAGTAGCGAGGAGATCGCGGAGGCTTTGCTGCGCCTGCAACGCCATAAGGAAATTGTGATTCACGACGGAATCGCGGCGAATAGGAAGACCTGGCAGGCGTTGCGCGATCGTGCCAGCGATTTGATAGATGACGCACATAGGAGAAATCCCGAACGCGTAGGTCTTGATTTGAATGACCTGCGCAGGGCGCTGCGCGATCAACCGGGAGATGTCTTCGAAGCGCTAATTGCGGACCTTTGCTCGAACAATTTTGTCCGCAAAGGATCAGCCATCGCGCGAACCGTGCATCAGCCGACGTTGTCCGTCGAACTTCGGCCGGTCGAGACGAAAATTCGCGAAGCGCTCTCGAAGAAATCGTTCGACCCGCCACCGCGCCGAGAGATCGAGTTCGATCGCGATGCGCAGCAAGTGCTGCGGTTCCTGATCGAGACGGGAGATGTGATCGAGATCGGTTCCGATGTAGTTCTATTGCGTGAGAATTTCGAGTGCATGAAATCCGCGGTCGTCGATTTCATGTCCAAAAACGAGCAGGCGACGGTAAGCGAACTACGCCGGGAGCTCCAGACATCTCGCCGGATCATGGTGCCATTCCTCGAGCACCTTGATCGACAGGGCGTCACCCGGCGCGTCGGCGATAAGCGAACGCTTACACATTGAACTCGCTGCTCGTTCCAACGGAGCGTTAGATTAGGTTAATGGCCCGTCATATTCGCGAAGAACCAAAAGCTTCGCGACCAGTTTCGCTCTACATAGGCCCTTCGTTCGAGGCAGCATGGGAGCACGTGCTCCTTCCGTCACGCTCGGTTGTTGCGGAGCAAACTTCTGGCGCGCGGCATTTCGCTTCTGGGGGTAAAATTTCTTTCGCCGGCGCAATTGCGCGAGCTGTTGTTGCGCGGCAGTGGACTCACTATTCCGCTGCGTGAACACCTGCGTTTGCTGCTGGCGGTCGCAGCGGAGGTGCTCGCCAACGAAAATCCAGAATCTCTGGTGGCGAAATCTGTCGCGCGCGATCCCGATCATTTTTTGCGCGTGATTGATCAGCTTCATGCCGCGGGCTGGGAGTCGCAGGAGATCGAGCCGTCAGTTTTGCGCGAAATCGCCGCGCGTTTCGAAAGGCGCGTACGTGATTGCGGCTTCACTTTGGTACGAGAAGCGGATCGCGCGGCGGTGGCAAACGCGGGAAAATCCGAGCCGCGCTTTAGCCATTTACTTGTCAGCGGATTCGACGGAGCGCATTGGCCGTTGTGGCCGCTCTTACGCGCGGCCGTCTCTTTCTCTGAAACCGCCACCGTCGTTTTGAACGATCCGCGTGACGAAGCACGCGACCTCGACGAAACGTGGGTGGGAACGTGGGAAGAAAATTTCGGCGCCGCTCAAGTCACAGATGCCATCGCCGAAAGATCGACATCTTCACCAGGGCAAATTCATTTTCTGGTGGGACGCGGTACGACCGACCAGGCGAAAGCGATCGTCGCCCTGACTGCGAAATTTCTCGGCCAGGAAAATTGCGAGCGGATTGGCATTCTGTTTCCCCGTGCCGGCGCGTTGCCGCGACTTGTCGCAACTTTCCTTGGCGCAGCCAAGATTGCGTACAACGACGGCATCGCGCACCTCACGCCGAGCCCTTTTGACGATAACGCATGGCAGACATGGCTCGATTTGCAGGAAAATCCGCGATTAAAAGCACTGCTCCATTTTCTGCGCGCGCTACCGGCGAAAATCTTCAAGGAGATGTCGATCTTCGAGGTGGAAGAGGTTTTGCGTGGCGCTTACGCAGACGTGCTCATCGACCACATTGAGATTCTTCGCGAATATCTCGCGCGTAAAAATGGCAACGCCGAAATCATTCGTGGTCTGGAAAAGATCGAATTTCTTCCTGCGACAGGGATGTTCCCGCAGTTCCTAGCGCAAACGCGGAGGATTTTTGCGCAACTCGGTTGGACACAACGCTGGAGCGAGGCCGAGCGATTGAGCCGGATTTGGAGCGGCTGCGTTGCCAATTCGTTCTCGCGCAGAATTTACCTTCGCTGGTTGCGTGAAATTCTTGGCGCGCCATCGCTCGCTCGCGATGAACATGGCGCACATCCATACAGCCGCGTGCGTTTGCTCCGCTACACCGAAGCGGAGAGCCACGCATGGTCGCACCTCATTTTCGCCGGATTCAATGAGGAAACGTGGCCAACGATTGCAGACGAGCCGGGCTTCATCGGCGACCAGGAGGTCGATGCGCTCAATCAAAAAATTTTGAACCGGCGCACGGTTAAACGGGGACACCAAGGCGAAGGTCATTGGAGCGTGCGCGAGAACAACGCACTTTTGCTTGGACCCACCGAGCGCCGCCAAATCATGCTGCGGCAATTTTTCAATCTGATCGAATCGGCAACGAGCGGCATCGGACTGACGGCGAATCTTTATTCGGATTCGTTTCCCAGCCGAATCTCAAATCCGAGCGAGGTCTTTTCGCGGCTCTACTTCACCACGCGCGGCCAAGGCGTTTCCCAGGAAACAATGCATGCACTCGAAAAGGAGACGCGTGAATGGCTAGGAAATTGGTCGCCGGTTGATGCGGAAAAGATCGATTCTATCAGTGTGGGACGAACTCGCTTCGCTTACGATGCGCGTCGCCGGGTCGCCCCGGCGACCGAGTACGAATTTGGCCTGCGCAATCCGCCGGACCGTGAGATTACGTTGCGCGTCACCGATTGGGAGCAGGCGCTGCGATGGCCGGCGCTCGTTTGGATGAAGACATTTCTCGGCGTCGAAGCCGAAGATGAAAATGCAGACGCGTGGACGATTTCGACCGGTCAGTGGGTGCATTATTGGCTCGCGCAGGCCGCACAGGTTTCGAATGGCAGTCAATTTGTCGATATCGTGGACACGCAAAAAATTCGCGCGCGGATTCTCGAAAATGCGCGCCGGTTCCGAGATGAAGTGCAAAATCTTTGCGCCGTGTGTCCCGCGATTGCGGGATTGCCAGACTGGTGGATGTCGGGCTGGAGCAATGCGCTTTACATCGCCGATTCTTTGGCGGCAAAATTGTCGGGCTTGAGCGGGTGGCCACGCGTGGCGACGGAATTTTCTCTCGGTTCGCCCGCAGCCATTTCGTTATCAGCGAATGAAACATTGCGTGTGCGCGGCCGGGTGGATTTAATTTTGGCGCGCGGCGAACGCAACGACTCCGCGATTGGTTATCCCGATTTGTGGGTTGTCGATTACAAGACGGGAAAGCAACGCGGGTTCAATCTACGCGAGTTGAGACGGCACGAAACGCAGGAGAAAAAATTCCGAAAACAACTTGTCGATGGCCGCGGCGTGCAGCTCGGTTTGTATGCGCTGGCCGCGCATGCGCTCGGCGCGTCGCGCGTGCAGATGACGTTGCTTTCGCCGAACGGCGATCTCGAACCGCAGTTCTTTCTTGAGCACGTCCTCGCGCAAAAAGATTTCTGGCGCGAACTCCATCGCATGCAGGAGACGGGGGTGTTTGGAATGCTCGGTCGAATTTTCAACGAATACGGCGCGATCCGCACATATCCGCTGGCCACGCTCACCATCGATCCTGATTTGCTGCGCGAAAAATGGGAACTGACGCACCCCGCTTTTGCCCTCGAAAGCAATTATGGAAACGATTGATCAACCATCGCGAGAGCAGTTCGCGCGCGAGCTTGATCGGAATTTTTCCGTAACTGCATCGGCCGGCTCCGGCAAAACCCGTGCCATCACCGATCGCATCGTCGAGATCGCGCGAGATCGACGTGCACTCGACTGGTTGGCGAAGCTGGTCGTTGTCACCTACACGAATCGCGCCGCTGACGAAATGCAGCAACGCACGCGGCAGAAAATTCTCGAATCCGGCTTGTCGCTGGAAGTACTCGAGGCTTTCAACCGCGCGTTCTTCGGCACGATTCACAGCTTCTGCGTCAAGCTTCTCGCGATGCATGGTCATCATCTCGGATTGCCGGCGAAGATGGAGTTGATCACAGACGACGAAGACTTGTGGAACGATTTCGTGCAGCAGCAGACGACGATTGGGCGTTCGCTTTCGCCAGAAAATCGCCGTGTGCTCTTACGTTTCGTGCAGGCGCGGCAACTCATGGAACTTTCTCGCAAGTACGTTGTCGATCTTGCGGTAGCGCAACCAAAAACGCCGTGCCCAGACGCCAGTTTCGAGGAAGTCTATGCGGCCAGCAATAGACGTGCGAAGAATATTCCGAAAGCACAAGCGAACTTGAGGCGCTGGGAAAAACGATGGCGTGACACGGACGAGTTCGTGCCGTGGCCGCCATGCGCGAGCACGGCGAAAGAATTCGTGCGTGTCTGGCGTGAAGCGTTCGGTCCGTTGCGCGAATGGGTAAACGCCTGTGCGCTTTGCATTGCCGCTGAAGTGCAACGCGACTACAGGGAGTTTCGTCTCGCTCGCGGCGTGATAACGTATCCAGATCAAGTCGCTCTTGCCGGAGAGTTGATGCGATTGCCCGAAGTGGCGCGACGCATTCGCGAAAATAATTATCGCGTTCTTCTCGATGAAGCGCAGGACACTGATCCGCAGCAATTTTTCGTGCTTCTGGAAATCGTCCGACCGGCTGAAGCGACCGGAAGTTTCACCCAGGATCGATCCCCCACAGGCGGACCGCGGCCAGGTCACTTCTGCATGGTCGGCGATTTTCAGCAATCAATTTATCGCAACCCGGCCGAACTCGCCCGTTATCGCGCGCTGCACGAGCTTCTCATCGAAACCAAAGCTGCCGAGGAACTAAAATTCTCGGTTACCTTCCGGCTCGATCGGAGGCAGCTCGATTTTGTGAATGAAATGTTCGACGAAATTTTGAACAACATCGGCGGCCAGGTTCAATTCGTTGAGCTCAATCCGCGGCCGGATATTTTGCCCGGACAAGTAGTCCGGCTCGATCTCGACCAAGACGTCGATCCTAATCTGTCCGAGCCGAGACGCGCCGCGATAGAGGCGCGTGAATTGGCGAATTGGATTCGCGCGACCGGTCTCGAAAAATTGCGCGCCGATTCGTGGCGACAAATTGCAATTCTGTGTCCACGGAAAGCATGGCTGCGCTCGCTGCGTGACGCGCTGCTCGATGTCGATCTTGCAGTCGAAATCCAATCGGAGAGTGACCGGGAGGGTGAAAATCCCGCATATGCGTGGTTGACCGCGCTGCTCGCGATTATGGTCGATGCGGAGGCGAGCTACGAAATCATCGGCGTGTTGCGCGAAATCTTCGGGTTGTCTGACGACGAGCTGGCGCGATTTGGGCAGGGTTATCCCGCGCGTTTCCAAATTGTGCACCGAACGCGCGAACCCGTTACGGCGCCAGCTGTTTTGAATCTTCTGGCGCGAACGCGCGAAGCAATTGAGATGCAACCGTTGTTCAGCGCAGTGCAGGAAATTGTACGCGCCACAAATTTGCGCGAGCGATTGCGCTCGCTGCCGCCGGAAGAATATGCCGATCTTGGCGCAGATCTGGACGCGTTGCTGAACGCGGCAGCGAATGCGGAAGCCAACGGCCTTTCATTAGCAGAATTCGCGAATTACTTGCGAGCGAATTTTAGCAAAACGCGCGAGACGCGCCCGTCGTTCTCCGATGCGATTCAGCTGATCACTGCGCACAAAGCGAAAGGCTCGGAATGGCAGGCAGTCATTGTGCCATTTCTTTCGAGAAAAGTTTGGGGCGCGCCGGTCCGTTATCCGCGTGCGATTAAAACGGTCGAGGCGGACGCTGCGCAAATCATTTTCGATCGTACCGATGTTACCGCCGAATTGGAGCAGGAAATCAAAGACACAGAGCGGCAGGAAATGGAACGCTTGCTCTATGTGGCGCTCACGCGAGCGAAGCACACGCTCGTGGTCGCGTACGATCGCGAATTTTTTCCCACTGCGAACGGGCAGGTAGCAAGCGAATCACAGATGAAATGGTTGCGCGCGGACGCAGGCGATACCAACGTGGCGGTCATTGCAGCGTTACCATCGAAAGCTCGCCAGTGCCGGGAAACAGCGGCGCGACAATGGCGCGTTGCGCACGAAGAAGCTCGCGAAAATCTCGACGCATTGCGGCTCGAGACCGGCTGGATCGACGTCGCCCGGCAAACCGCTGGTGCGTTCATTCGCACGTCGAATCCGAGCTTGTTCGCGCGGGTAGAGACCGCAGTGGTCAAGGGCGCGGATGTTTGGAAGGAAGCCGAACCCGAGCTGCGGCCGGCAACGATCGACAATCCGGCGATGCGTTACGGGGTTTGGTGGCACGTTTTCGCGCAGAGCATTCCGTGGAATTTGGATCCAAGCGTATGGGAGAAGGCTTTCGAAGCCAGCAGTACGACGTCGCCCGATCCGGCCCGCTCGAAACGCGAATGGAAGTTATTGCGCGAATATGTTTCGGGGCATCGAGATTTTCTTGCCGGAAATATGTACTCGGAGATGCCGTTTCTGTGGCGAATCGATGAGGCGATGTGCCTGGAAGGGATTGTCGATCTTGCGCGGTTCAATCGAGAGACAAACAACTGGTTCATTTTGGATTGGAAAACGAACCAGATCGTGCCAGGCAAAATCGACAATCTACGCACACAATATTTGCCGCAACTGGCGTATAGTGAACGCGAACTCAAGGGCGAGTGGGAGCGGCTCCGGCGTTTGCTGCGAGACAATCTCGCCAGCGAAATCGCAGACTCCGGGTAGCACACGCGCGTCTCGCTTGCGCGTTCGGCGCCCTTCGAAGTAGTCTTTTGCCGGCATGCGATGTCAGCGAAGACTTTGCGTGCAAAGAAAAGTTCGTGATCGCGGGGACGCGTTCACCTGGCACGCGAGACGCGTGCGCTGTAGGAATGGATCCGCTTCAGCGATCACGCTCGCCGCGGATGAATTGCTCGACGCAGCGATAAGCTTCGTCGTCGGTCATTTGCACGGGCGGATGCTTGGAAAAATAAGCGGAGGGGGAATGCAACACGCCTCCGATTCCGCGATCAAGAGCAAGTTTGCAGCAGCGGATCGCATCAATGGCCACTCCGGCCGAGTTTGGCGAATCTTCGACCGAGAGCTTTACGTCGATCTCCATCGGCACATTGCCAAAGAGCCGGCCTTCCACGCGAATAAATGCAATTTTGTTATCGAGCTGCCACGGGACATAGTCGCTCGGTCCAATGTGAATATTTTCATCCGCCAGGCGATCGCCGACAACCGATTGCACGGCCTCGGTCTTTGATGTTTTCTTCGACGCTAGCCGAGTGCGATTCAGCATGTTTAGAAAATCGGTATTGCCGCCGGTGTTCAACTGATAGGTGCGCATGACCTTCGCGCCACGCTTACGGAAAAGATCGACAAGCATTCGATGCAAGATAGTGGCCCCCATTTGCGCCTTAATATCGTCGCCGATGAGGGGCAGGTTTTTATCAGCAAAACGTTTGGCCCAGACCGGGTCGCTCGCGATGAAAACCGGTATGTTGTTAACAAAACCGAGCCCGGCTTCCAGCGCGCAACTGGCGTAGAAGCGGGTCGCCTCTTCGGAGCCGACCGGGAGATAATTGATCATCAGTTCAGCGGAGGAGTTCTTCAATTCGGAGATGATCTGTTCGCGGGTGGATTCTTTTTCCAGCGGCAGGAACGTACGCAGCGGATCCTGATCGCACATATGAGGGGGATAGCCGTCAAAGACGCAGCCCATCTTTACGATCGCGCCAGTGAGCTTGATCTTTTCGGAAAAGACTTTTGTGCAATTGGGCGGCGAAAAAATAGCCTTACTGACGTCAAGACCGACTTTACGCCTGTCAATGTCAAAAGCAGCAACGACTTCGATATCGCCCGGCCGGTACGAGCCGATCTGCCGATGCATCAACCCGATGCCAGTGCCGTCGGCGGAGGAGCCGTCATAAAAATTGATTCCCTGGACAAGAGAGCTGGCGCAGTTTCCGACGCCTACGATGGCGATTCTTATTTTTCTCATTTCTAAATTACTACGGCTGAAAAGCTATCTGCTTTGCATGAATCGGGGCAAGATACAAATTAGGCCGCTTCGAGCTTCGATTAAGATGCGTGATGCCCGCCCATAGCGGTTCCGACTGTTGCAAGCGCCGAATTTGTCTGATGTCGCGCCCGCTTGCAAGAACTGATATAAGAATAAAAGCCACGGCGTTTTGTTGAAAAGAAGGCCCTGGCAAGGAGATATACGAAATGCGTTTGGAGTTTGGCGCCGTTGTTTTCTTGATCGCTGTTGCCTTGGCCGCTCCGGCACATGAGGTGGCAACTTACACTATCGAAGAAGCAGTCGCCCTCGCCCAGGCGCAGAACCCGGAGATCGCGATCGCGCGCAAGAAAGTGCAGGCAGCACGCGGCGGCTTCGTTGAAGCGCGTTCTGGATTTCTCCCTTCCGTCGCCTCGACTGGATTTTACGACAAACGGCAGCAGCAGACCGAAACGCGACTTCGGGACGAAGATTACAATGCCATACTGCGGGTAGAGCAGAACCTTTACACGGGCGGTGCGGTGACCAGCCAGGTGGCAATCGCGCGGCTGAACATCGAGAAACAGGGTTACGAATTCCAGGAAGTTGCCGATCGCGTGACGATGGATGTCCGAATCGCATTCAACGAACTCCTCCTCAATCGTGCGAAAATCCGGGTGCGGGAGAATTCCGTGCGCGTGTTGGAGGAAGAACTTAAGAGCCAGCAGGAAAGGTTGCAAGCCGGTCTTGTTGGTGCGTTGAATGTGCAACGGGCCGAGGTAGCCCTGGCGAACGAGCAGCCGGAGCTGATCAACGCGCAGACGCAATTAAAAAATTCCTACCTGCGGCTGGCCGAGCTTTTCGGGACCGATCTTCGACCCGGAGCCGAAGGAACACCCTTTGAAATAACAGGAGAATTGCAATATCACTCCAATCATCCCGATCTGAACGAATGTCTGGCGCGAGCCGATGCAAACCGGTCGGTAATTAAATCGCGTCGGAAGGACCTCGAGATCGAAGACCAACAATACATCTTGGACCGCAGCGAGTCGCGCCCGCATGTCCGAGCGTTTTCCGGTTATGAAGTCTACAGCGAGCGCGACCCAGATGTCGGTCCTGAATTCAATTACGGTGGGGTGGTGGGGATAGAGGCGACGTGGAATATATTCGATGGGTTTGCCACCAAGGGGCGCATGCAGGCGACGCGAGCCCGGCGCGAAGCAGCCGTGCAGGCACTCGCAGCCGCGCGGCGCGCCGTCGCATCGGAAGTTCGCAGCGCATTTTTTGACCTGGAACAGGCTGATCGCGTTCTGGAGACGGAAACAGAAAATGTGCAGACAGCAGACCAAACTCTCGAGAGTGCCAAAGCCAACTTCGGCGCCGGATTGGGAACACAACTCGACATCTTGCAAGCGGCATCCGATGTGACGCGAACGCGCACGACCCGATTAAGCGCAGTTTATCTGCACAATGTGGCCATCGCCCGCCTCGCGCGAGCGTGTGCCAGTTCTGCGGAAGCGCTTGATTTCGGAGCAAATATCAAAAATGCGAAGAATGAAAATCGTAATGCGGTGCAAGCGTCAGATGTGGCGCGTCCGCCCGCAAAACTGAGCCAGCAATGAAAGCGGTGCGACAGACAAACTTTGCGGCAAGTTCCCGTTGGATTTTGAGGAAGAGGATATACTTAAAACTGCTGCTGCCGATTCTGGGGGCGTGCGGTGTGGGCACAGCTGGCGCCGTTACGCTCGATAAAGTCTTTCAAGCCACGCTCGACAAAAATCCCGCCATTCAAGAAGCGAAAGCGAATCTCGAACAAGCAACCGGGCAGCGGCTAGTTCTTCGTTCCGTGATCTGGCCCAATGTCTCCCTAGCGGTGCCTGCCGGTGTCCAGGCCGGCCACCGGTCGGGCGAAAGTGGAGTCAAGGGGTTTGCTTTGGCGCGCGGCTTCTTTACGCAGACATTGTTTAACGCAGCTGTGCCGCCATCGCTCCGGCGCGGAGATGTCGGGGTTTTGATCGCGCAGCAGCAGCTTAATGTCGCCGTCGTCGAGCAGCTTCATCAGGCCCGCCTCGCGTTTTATGCAGCGCTCTACAATCGATCACTCCAATCATTACGGGAAGAGCAACGGCAACGGTTGGAGGAGAATGCTACTACTCAAAAAAGTCGTTACGAAGTGGGGCTGGCCGATCGCAGCGCGTTGACAAGCGCAACGGTGCAAGCTCGCGAGCTTGATTCGCAAATTGAAAGTGCGCGGCGCGCATACGAGGAGGCGCAATTGCAACTGGCGCAAGTAATGGGCCGCGATCTCGGCCAGAACGCTGCGCTGCCTGAGCCAGAGGGTGATTTGAAAATTGCGCCGGTGAATCCCGATCTTGATTCAGAAACGGCGGCCGCGCTGGAGCGTCGGGCTGATCTGAAGCTGGCGCGTTTAATGATTCGTGCCGCCAACGAAGATCAGCGTATCATCGAAGCCGATTATTATCCCGCCGTAGTTGGAAATGTAACAGGGAACTACATCCCCGTCTCGGGAATTCATCGTGCAGGTTCAACAAGTAAAACGCAGGACTTTATTTCGTCCGAAATCATCGAGAGAGCTGGCTATACATGGCATGTTATCGACAATGGCAAAGTCGGGGGAGCGACGCTGAGAGCGCGTGCAACGCGCGAGGTAAACGAACTGACATGCCGAAAATTGGAAGCGAATGTCCGCCGTGAACTTTTGGGCATCGGCAACAGTCTTAGGGCAATCGAAAGCCGCGAAGGATCGCTCGCGGCGGCGGAAGCGGCAGCGCAGGAAAGCGCACGCGCAGTACAACAAAATGTGGCCCAGGGCCTTGTCTCGCAACTGGAGTACCGGGTGACGCAAAACGCCTTGCTGGAAACCAGGAGCGGATTGCTTGACGCCATTTATCAGCACAATCTGGCAGTCGCAGAATGGGACCGGGCCACTGGGCGTTATTTTCAATTTTCCGAAGACACCGCGCAAAACGTGCATTAGTTCCAGCAATTGAAATTGCCGGAATCAAAAAAGGTTTTATGGGGCGGCGGAGCCGCGCTCGTTCTGGTTTTCGCGGCGACCTACTATTCCCTCATGCCGGTGGCAGAAGTGGCGGCAGTGCGCCGGGGCACCGCCATTTCCGCGGTTTACGGAACAGTGCGGATCGAGCCCGCTTTCGTGGTCCATGTTCGCGCTCAGAATTCCGGATTCATTCAATTGGCAGTCCCTTTCTCGGCCGGCCATGGCGCGATTGGGAAGACCGTGGAAAAAGGGCAGTTGCTGGCGACTATCGCTGATGAAGCAACTGCTCGACAATTGAAGCAAGCGCGCGCGGATCTGGATGCCGCCAAACAAAGCGCCGCAGTCCCGCTTCCTTCTTCGGAGTTGGCAAAAGCAGCACAAGACAATCTGCAACGGCTCGAAAAAGTGGTCTCGTCGGGAAGCGTTCCGGCGGTCGAATACGAGAAGGCGAAGAGCGACGCGAACCGATTGCGCAGCGCTGTGGAGACGGAACGTATCGAGCGCGATCGTAATCTCAATGCCCTTGAGGAAACGACTAAAAAGCTCGAGGCGCAGATGAAGAACTCCGAGGTGCGTTCCCCCATTGACGGCCTTCTCACCAATGTCCAGACGATCGATGGCGAACTGGTTTCAGGTGGCAACGAGCTTTTCACGGTCTCTTCGCATAAGAATTACGTTCGCGGCGAAGTGAACGAAGAGGACGTGGGCGAGGTGAAACCAGGAATGAAGGCAAAGCTGCAGTTATATCCTTATCGAACCCGGACGTTCATCGCGCGCGTTACGTCGATCCAACCTGCAGCCGACCCAATTACTCAACGCTATACGGTCGTTCTGGAGATGGAAAAGCCGCCGGACAATTTGATGGCCGGAATGACTGGTGAAATGAACATCATCACCGGCACACACAAAAATGTCCTGCTACTGCCAACGCGCGCCCTCCTTGTCGATCAGGCGTTGATTGTGAAACACGGCATCGTCTACGCGCGAACGGTTCAGGTTGGATTTCGGACACTGGATTTCGCAGAAGCGATCAGCGGCCTTGCCGAAGGCAATCACGTGGTCGTTTCCGACCAGGACAAATTGCATCCCGGAGAACCGGTACGGCAGCGAAT
>QHOM01000101.1 GCA_003218785.1 Verrucomicrobiota bacterium | reverse complement strand
ATTGCGCCGCGGCATCAAGCACACTGCGGACACGCTCTTCGGGCAAATCCTTGAGCGGTGCCTGACAACGACCCGGTCGCGCCAGCGGGACATTTGCGCTGAATGCATCCGGTAGAACGGTCGGATCAATGCAAACTTGCGACACGTTGCGATTCGATCTTGTACGCGTGAAAAATTCGCGGTTGCTCCTCTCAATGAAGACGTGCAGC
This sequence comes from Verrucomicrobiota bacterium, assembly GCA_003218785.1. Lineage (GTDB taxonomy): Bacteria > Verrucomicrobiota > Verrucomicrobiia > Chthoniobacterales > UBA10450 > Udaeobacter. The sequence continues at coordinate 7,198 of QHOM01000101.1, read as the reverse complement.
ACAGTCTCTTCGAACGCTGGGTTGGTAGCGTGACCATGCGTTTCCCAACTGCGATCGCTCACGTCGAGCTCGATGCATCCGCGAATCGGATCGCTGCCATTTATCCGAATTGCCGCATCACGAAAATCCGGTCCCGCCTCGCGATTCCAGGTGCCGAACTGGACAATATCGATTTTGTCACCGGCAAGACTGACAAAATGTTTGCCGAAATCACCTGCGAACCAGCGCGCTTGCAGCTCCAGCTCATTTGGAATGCGTAGCGGGAAAAAGAGCGCTCGTTCGCGAATGCGTACGGTATCGAGGAGGTCTGCGTATCGATTGGCGAGCGACATCGGATCGTTTTTACCGCAAGCGTCGCAATGAGGAAAGGTGGATCGTGCGCTCCGCGCGCGATGCTGAGCATAGCGCTGCAAGCGCATTATTTTAGCATCGAGCAAGAGGCTGCTCGATTCACCTATGCAGAGCGCTCGATGACCCACGCCCAATCACACGAGCGTTCGCACACAAGCCGTCAACGACAGGATTTTGACGAATGTAATGCATCTTTGCTGAGAGTTGTTCGCCGCGTTCATCGTTACGCAGACGATGATCGAAATAACCCTCTTGCCACATGATTCCATGTTTGCGGGCGTGAAAGTGTTTCCAATCGCCAATGACGCCGCTCATCGTTTGGTCGCGCGCGAATGAAAGAAGCGCATGTAAGTGATCAGGCATCAATAGAAACAACGTGATGTGCCAGCATTGTCTGGATTCATAAAAACGCGCTGAATCGAGCAGTCTCTGTGCGAGCGCTGGCTCAGTTAGTTGCCGCTGTTGTTTTTCGCGATCAAGCGCGACACGGACATGGAACAGCGCGCCCGGTTCAACCCAATGAGGGACCGCATGATGGAGCTTTGAGGGAAACCCACGATAAAGCATCACGTCATTGTCAATCGGACGTTTGTCTGCTTCAAGATTGATCGGCCGTGTTGTGAGACAACGCCAAGCAAGTCTGGGCTTCGCCGACATTATTCTGGCATCGAGCAAGAGACTGCTCGATCCACCTAAGCGTGTGCGTCTTGCTCGTGCAATGCCGGGTCGCGCAGTCGTTCGCGCAGATATTCCACAATCTGCTCCATGCCGCGCAGCGCCCTGTCCCCACCATTCGTCAGGGGGACGCCTCTCGCTCGACGTGTGATTCCTCGCTGGCGACGTCAGCTGCCCCGAAAGGCTGCAGATCGAGCGGCCAGATCGGCGAATTTATACGAACGCGAAGATCTTGAACAATCGTTTCGACCAGCGCCGCATGTGACCGCGGAAAGACGAATGAATACCTCGCGCCTTTGCCCACCTTGGGGAAAATGATAAGATTTTCTGACAGAAATTTGGGCTCGTGCGCAATCATCGAGCCGTGCAGTTCAATGGTTTTGGCAAACGGGCGACGATTCTTACGTGCCACGAACATAAGTTTACGTGGTTCCTCATTCGTTGCGACAAGCGCGCCGAAAAGATTTGCTGGAATACGCTGGCCGCGACCGCTGATGCATGGCGCCGTCCACGCGATCGTTTCACCGAGTAAATTTTGGCGTCTGAAGATCGGCTCCAGTCGCGTGGGCAGCGTCTCCGGCAGCTTGACCGGCATGTCGAGATCGGCCGGTCCATTCAATTTTTTCCACGCCAACGAGATCTTTGCTTTCATTGCTCGCAGAATTTTTGGTGCAAAGTAAAAGAACGCGGCGATGCCGCACGCGAGGATTAACAGGGCAAGCAGCGGGTTGAAATGAACGAGAGCGAGTCCGCCCAGCACGGCTGCGTCTTCGACGAGACTCAGCCCAATATTCGAAAATGGTTCCGGCGATGTGTTGGTAGCGAGACGCGTAGCCGCCTTTGCGGTGTGCGCGATCAGGCTCGTGCCGCCAGCGAGCAGCGCGACGATTACCGTAAATGCGGGACTTGGATGCCCGAGTACCTGAATCGCAAGCAGCGCGCCACCAATCGGGCGAATCACCGTGTGAACAGCATCCCAGGCGGAGTCGATCCACGGAATTTTGTCGGCGAAAAATTCGAGGAAATAAAGAATGCCGGCGATCGTAACAATCCACGGATTTCCTAGCACTTCGAGCGATTGATAGGCCGGTGCGAGCGTGATCCAGTGGAAATGGATGGCGAGTCCGGTGGCGAAAACCGTCAGATAAAGGTTGATGCCGGCAAGCGCGGCAAGGCCCAGCGCGACAGCAAGAAGGTTCAGCTTTTCCACGGAGCAATTATACGACGGGGTTAAAAGGTTAAAAGAGTTACAATGTTACAAGGGGGACGCGTTTTTAACGATGTAACGTTTGTAACGCTTTTAACTTCGTTGATAATCTGCGCCATGCTCGACATTCGTTTGATCCGGGAGAAACCGGATGTTGTTCGTGAGCGACTTGCGACACGCGGCGGCGGCGATGAAGCGAAGATCGACGAAGTGCTGCGTGTCGATGCGGAGCGCCGAAAAGTGGAAACCGCGCTTCAGCAATTGAACGCCGATCGCAAACGGTTGAGCAAAGAGATCGGTGGCAAAAAGTCGCGCGGCGAATCGACCAACGAGCTCCAAGAACGTGTTCGGCAAATTGGTGAGCAAATTGTCGATCTTGATGCACGCGCGACAGCTGCCGAAGAGGAGCAAAACGATCTGCTTCTGCAAATCGCGAATGTGCCGCATGCGAGCGTGCCGATCGGGAAGGATCCAAGCGCGAACAAGGTGGTCCGCAGTTGGGGCGAAAAGCCGGAATTAACTCACCCAGCGGATCACGTTGCTCTCGGCGCGAAGCTGAAGCTCTTCGATTTGGAACGCGCTGCGAAGCTTAGCGGCAGCGGTTTTATCTGTTTCACGGGAGCAGGTGCAAAGCTGGAACGCGCCCTGATTAATTTCATGATCGACTTGCATGCGCGAGAGCACGGTTATGTCGAGATCAGCCCGCCGTTTTTGGTGCGACGCGATTGCATGATTGGCACATCGCAGCTGCCGAAATTTGAAGCTGACATGTATGGGCTGGAGGAGAACCAACTCTTCCTTGCGCCGACTGCGGAAGTCCAACTGACGAACATTCATCGCGACGAAATTTTGAGCGTTGTCGATCTGCCGAAAAAGTTTGTTGCCTATACGCCATGTTTCCGGCGTGAAGCTGGCGCAGCCGGCCGCGAGACACGCGGGATCATCCGGGTGCATCAGTTCGACAAAGTGGAGTTGGTGAAAATCACGACACCGGAAAGATCATACGACGAGCTGGAATCGCTCACGACTAATGCCGAACGCGTTTTGCAACTGCTCGGCTTGCATTATCGCGTCGTCGAGCTTTGCACCGGCGATTTGGGCTTCGGGTCAGCCAAGACTTACGACATCGAAGTCTGGTCGCCGGGTCAGGACGCATTCCTCGAAGTTTCCAGTTGCTCCAATTTTGAAGAATTCCAAGCGCGCCGGATGCATCTTCGATTCAAAGATCGCGACGGGAAAAACCGGTGTTGTCACACGTTGAATGGCTCGGGTCTGGCATTACCCAGATTGTTCGCAGCGCTCATTGAGAACGTGCAACAGCCCGATGGCTCCATCCGAGTGCCAGAAAAACTGCAGCCCTATTTTGGCGCGGAACGGATTAACCACGAATGAACACGAATGGACACAAATGATGATAAGCTGCTATGCAAAGAAGAAGTGTTTCAAATTGTTGGCTGTGCGATTGAGGTTCTCAACGCCCTTGGTAGCGGGCTGGTTGAGAAGCCATACGAAAATGCGTTGGTCGTGGAGTTTGGCCTGCGAAAGATTCCGTTTCGCCAGCAACCTTCGTTCGATGTCCTCTACAAGGGCCGCCAAGTTGGTCTGTTCGTTCCCGATCTGATCGCTTTTGATGCTGTTATCGTGGATACAAAGGTAATTGATCGGATCACTGACCACGAACGGGGACTGATGTTGAATTATCTGCGGATCACAAACTCGCGTGTTGGAGTGATCGTGAATTTTAAGCGGCCCAAGCTAGAGTGGGAGCGAATTGTCTTATGAATTCGGAGCCCCTGATACTGCGAAGAATTGCTTCATGAATTCGTGTTGATTTGTGTTCATTCCTGGTTAGAACTGAAGCCCTCCCGTGAGTTTTGTCATCTCCGATTGGGTGAGCCCCTTGCCTTGTTCAACGGCTTGTTTCACAGCGCTCAAGACAATTTCCTCGAGAAATTCGACGTCGTTTGGATCGACCACCTCCTTATCGATCTTAATCGCGATGACGTCTCCCGCGCCATTTGCAGTCACTTTCACTTTGCCGCCGCCTGCGCTCACTTCGACGATTTTCTTTTCGAGTTCAGCCTGCGTTTTGGCCATTTGCTCCCGCATCTTCTGCGCCTGTTTCATGAGCTTGTTCAAATTCATATATCTGCGGCTGCGCCGTCGTAGTGATTTGTTAAAAGAGTTACAAAGTTAAAACGGCGGTCGCCACAATCGCTGCTGTTATCCGTTGTAACTCTTGTAACATTTTTAACGTTTTAACCGAACTGTTTCATCAGGATTTAATTTGAGCATTGAACATCTCAAGAGCTTCCTGGATGAGCGGATCATCTTTGAACGATTGTGCTGATTTCGCTGCGTCAACGGCACTGCTTGGGGGAATTCCGTCTTTCGCCACAAATTTTACCGACCAGTCGCGTCCGGTCGCTTCTTTGAGGAGCATTTCCAGTTGCCGGCGATTATTTGCGCTGGCGAGTGCCTCAATCTTCGATTTGTCATCAGGCGAATGGCCCAGCAAGAAGTTGCGGCCATCAATTCCAATCGGACGAATTGATTCGCTCAACGTCCGCAGAAATCCTTTCACTGGAATTTTAGCGAGAATCTTCTGCCACAACTCAATTGAATATGGCTCGTCTGGTGGCGCAGTTTCGGCGACACGGGTCGCTGTAGTGGCAGCCGGGCCGGCTGCAGCGTTTTGAGATGCAGGCGACACGCCTGCCGCCACAGATGGGGATTCTTTTTGTGAAACAGTTTTGCCATTGCGTAGTTCACCAAGTTTTTCGATTACCTCATCGAGTGTCGCTTGCCCCAAGCTTTGGATCGCCTTGATGATCGCGACTTCGAAATGCAGCTTTTTGTTCGGCGCCCATTTCATTCGTCCTTCAGCGGCGGCAAACTGATCGATCAGCTCGAGCAAACGGTCGGTCGCAATCAGTCCCGCATGTGCGGTAAGCGATTTTTGCAAATCAGGATCGACGTCTTCCTTCACCGCATCGGGCTTCGCCTTGAACACAAGCAGATCGCGAAGATAAACGATCAAATCCGACATGAGTCGCATCATGTCCTTGCCGTTCTCAGATTGCTCGTAAAGGAGCTCGAGGGTTGCTGGGGTTTCGCCCTGCAAAATCCGCCCGGTGAGTTCGACCACGGTTTGTTCACTCGTAAATCCGAAAACATTGAGGACATCGCTCTCGCCGATTTTTTCCCCGCAGAATGCGACAAGCTGATCGAGCATCGATTCTGCATCGCGCAGACCGCCTTCCGCGCCACGCGCGATCGCATGCGCCGCCGCCGGTTCCAGCGTAATTTTTTCCTTCCCGGCAATAAATTGCAGATGCTGAGCAATCAGATTTGCCGGGATACGGTGGAGATCGAAGCGCTGGCAGCGGCTCAGAATAGTCGGCAAAACTTTTTGCGGCTCGGTGGTCGCGAAAATAAATTTCACATGCGCAGGCGGCTCCTCGAGCGTTTTCAAAAGTGCATTAAACGCCTGCGCTGACAGCATGTGCACTTCATCGATCAGATAAATTTTGTACCGACCCTTGGCCGGCGCATACCGAACGTTGTCACGCAATTGGCGCACATCTTCGACGCTGTTGTTGCTGGCGCCATCGATCTCGATCACGTCAAGACTGTTTCCCGCGGCAATCTCCCGGCAGTTGTCGCAAACGCCGCACGGCGTCACGGTCGGCCCGTGAATGCAATTGAGTGACTTTGCCAAAATGCGTGCGGTCGATGTTTTGCCGATCCCGCGCGGCCCGACAAAGAGATACGCATGCGCGAGCCGGTTCTGGGCGACCGCGTTCTTGAGCGTGCGCGAGACATGCGCCTGCCCAACCAGATCATCAAAAGTCTGCGGCCGGTATTTTCTCGCAAAAACTTCGTAGCTCACGCGCTCAATCTAAATGCGTTGCTTCGTTCTCGAAAATAGAAAACGATTGTTTCGGCCAAATTTGAAAATGCTTACAAAATCGATATGCGCTTTGACGCTCTGGCTCTTACTCGTGCTCGAGACTTTCGCACGCGAACCGCAGAAGCATCTGCCGGCCACACCTGTCGTTGAAAATAAAATTGTTCGCGCTCGCGATCTTGGGATTCCGTTTGAGGGCAGGCCGGGGAGATTTAACGCGATCACCGACGTGGCTGGTGTCGAAGTTGGATATACGACGCTTATCAGTGGCGACGGTAAACTTGAGGTTGGCAAAGGCCCTGTGCGCACTGGCGTAACCGCTATCCTGCCGCGGGGGCATGATTCGCTCAACGATCCGGTCTATGGCGGCTTTTTCAGCTTAAACGGCAACGGCGAAATGACCGGCACGGCGTGGGTTGAGGAGAGTGGCTTCCTGGAAGGACCAATCGTTATCACAAATACGCACAGCGTCGGCGTCGCGCGTGATGCTGTGATCGCGTGGCGGATCAAGCACGGCGCCGCGGATAAGACCGGCTACTGGTGGAGCTTGCCCGTTGTGGCCGAAACTTGGGACGGCTGGCTGAACGATATTAATGGCTTTCACGTTAAGCCAGACGATGTCTGGCACGCGCTCGATACCGCGCACGGCGGCGTGCTTGAAGAGGGGAGTGTCGGCGGTGGGACCGGCATGATCTGCTACGAGTTTAAAGGCGGAAATGGGACCGCCTCGCGCAAGGTCGACATCCGCCCGGCAGCTGTCGGGAAAAACGCTTCGCCACAAAGTTTTATCGTCGGCGTGTTTCTACAAGCGAACTTCGGCCGCCGTCCGCAACTCACGATCGCGGGCGTACCGGTTGGCAAGAAAATTCCGGGCGAGGTTTACAAGGAGGAAAGCGGCTCCTGCATCGCCGTGGTCGCGACCGACGCGCCGCTGTTGCCGCATCAATTGAAACGGCTGACAAAGCGCGCCTCGCTGGGATTGGCGCGAACTGGAAGTATTTCCGGAAACGGCTCGGGCGATCTCTTTATTGCGTTTTCAACTGCGAACGCGGGCG
>QHOM01000100.1 GCA_003218785.1 Verrucomicrobiota bacterium | reverse complement strand
GTGAACTCGGATTGAGTCGCTTGTAAAACAAAAGCTCCGGCGCGTTGTTTAGCGTGACAGTAAAGTTATTTTGCTCAGACGCAGAATTCGTGATCGCTTTTGCGATTTCGCTGCCCAGAGCAGCTTGGGCAGGTTTTGAGAGCGCTGGCAAATGCAAATGGCCGTTTAGCCAAATGCCACTTTTGGTTCCAGCACCGGCGCCTTTCCCGATTAACTCGAATGGCTTAAATCCGACCACAAGAGCCGAGATCACATCGCCTGTTTCAGTCGAAAAAATCGGCACTGCCACCACTTCATCAACAATCTCATCGGCGTCATCAGCATTTTCCCGGATGTAACCAATTTGTTGTGTCTCGGGTAATTTCTTCAAGATCAGTTGCGTTTCCGCTTCTGGGCCTAGTGGTCCGACATCCCTGGGATTCGGCGGCGAGAGCACTGCGCCAGCTCCATCAAGAAACCGATAGAATTTTGCGTGAAGTGAGGGCCCGGTCTGCGAAGGCTCCTCGCCTTCCATCAAATCACGCAATTCATCTTTTGCGCTTGGATAGAGCAGATCAAGCGCATTGTCCTCTAACGCCGCGTGAATTCGTGGCTTGGCTGCGAGCAGGCGGCAATGTTCCGCCAGCGCAGCCTGCCGCAATTCTTCCACATCGTGCAGCGAGGAAAGTTCCGCTTGAAAATTTTGCTGCAAATCTCGTCCTGCGTCCGCCATGATTTTGCGTTGCGCGAAGTAAAGACCGAGCGCGGTCAGCGTTGCCACGATGATCATCATGGCTGTAAACAATTTGGTGCGGAAACTCGCCACGCCTTTCTTGCCTGGTTGAACCGTGGAGCTCATGGGAAATCAACCGGCAACACTTCGCCGCTCTTCAAATGTACAGGTTTCTCCAGCGTGGTTTTGCTGTCGATCCACGCTTTAAGTGTGTATTGACCCGCAGGAAGGCCACCGAGCCGAAATCGCCCGTTCGCGTCCGTCACCACAAAATGCGGAGTGTTCAAGACAACAATCAATCCACGCATGTGTTCATGAATATCACAGCGAAGAGTCACCAGCCCGGGAGTGTCGAAAACTTCTGACGGGATAGGTCTCTCCTCCGGACGATACCGGCCCAGATCGAATCGTTTCGCCGGCGAGTAGGAAAAAATGCTGTGGTATGTGTCGTCGAGATTTGGGAATTCAATCTTTGTCCCCACTTGCACCGGCAGAAGCGATGGAATAAACGTTAAATCTTTTTGCGCGATTTGTTTCGTCGAAGGCGAGCTCGCTTTTGGGAAAGAGCCAGCGAGATAGACCACCGCCAGCGGCGGCTGGGTCGAGAGAACGCCACCGCGGGTAACAATCTCATAACGCTTGGCCATGACCGGTGCCAAATGCGATTTGGGCAGTTCCACGCGCCCCTCGACGGTGGCTTGCGCCAAGACTGAAATGGGAAGAAGCGCGATGACTGTGTTAAACCCGGCGAGTCTGCGCATCGCGATGATAGAGATAAGATGGTAACCCGCGCCGTTCAATGATGTTGCGTGTCTTCTGCTCGAGATGCGATAGTTTCGAGAAAATCCTTCGAAATAGAAAGGCGAAAGAATGGCGTTAGAGCTGAAAAGAGCATGCGAAAAATGCGGAATAGCGCTCGCAGCCAGCGGAGTCGCATACATTTGCAGCTTCGAATGCACATATTGCATGAATTGCGCCGAGCAAATGAACGCTGTTTGCCCAAACTGCCGTGGTGAACTCGTGCGACGGCCGCGTCGCCAAGAGCGGCCTAGCTCGAGCGCCGCCGTGGACGCTTGATTCGATAGGCCAGGAAACACTCGTCGCCAATCACACGCATGTCGATGAGCGAACAATGCACGCTGGCAGGTAAGAACTCCTTGCTTAGACCGGTCAACGTCGGCGCGCTAGCTCCGCCGAACATGTACGGAGCAATGGTGAGATTAAGTTGATCGACGAGGCCGTGCTCCAGCAACGATCGAAACAAAGTTGGTCCGCCTTCGCAGGCAACCGTCCGGACCTTGTATTGGCTGCACAACGTGTGCAGCATCTCAGCCAGATCGACATCGCGCAATTTGCACAGATGCAAAATCGCTTTCTCGCGCAGCGCCGTTTGAAATTTTTTCGGCATTCGCCTAGTCGAGAAGATGACGATCGGTGAAATTTCCGACTGAAAAATCTTCAGCCGATTGTCGATCTTGCCTTCGTTGGAAACGATCACGCGCAGAGGCGATGGCGTTTGGCCGCGCTTGGTTCGCAATTCCTGAAGCTCGACGGGAAGGCCGAGACGAACGTTGTCGCGTTGAAGCGTGGTGTGGCCGACGAGCACTGCGTCCGCGAGGGCTCGCTGGCGAAACAAATGCAGCTTGTCCTGGCGCGAAGTGAAATTGACCGGCGAAAATTTCTTGGTGGTGATTTTACCGTCCACCGTTATGGCGAACGTGGCAAAGACAAATGGGCGCTGGTGTTTTCGTTTCATTGGGAATGAGGCAGCGCAGGGCGCGGGGCAGCGATGTAAAACGTTAAATCGCTACATCGTTAAAACGAATCACGTATCACGAATCACGAGCTTCATTCCGTCTCGCCGATTCCTTGTTCGAGAACGGCAAGCTCCTTTTGCATCTCGCGCAATCTCACATGCGCGACCGCTCCGCTTGGTTTGTAAAAGAAATAAACGATGGCCCCGGGCAGGCAGCAGATCAGGATGATGAGAAAACTGAGCGAACCGATGAGAATGGCAGTCGCCTCGGGCACTCCGCAAAGACCATGCAGCATGATCTGCAAGACTTTTTCCCGCAGCCCAATTCCGGCGAAACTGATCGGTAGCGCCGAGATCGTGCGCTCTATCGGCATGACGGCAAAGAAATTGACGAGGGGAACGGCAGCGCCCAGCGCGTAAGCGGCACAGAGAAAAGCGGTGAACGTGGCAAGATGCGCGACGACGGATGCGCCGAACGCGACGAGCGTCGCACGCCAATGCCGCGCGTACAGGTGATAGGCAGCGGAGATTTCGATCAGCTTTTCGCGACCGGGAAATTTTGCCGGCAACCGGTGGAATAGACTAAAGCCGCTGATTACAAAAGTGGAGACCAAGCTCAGGATCGAAGCGCCGAGGAGGACGAGCAAAAGCCAGAGCAAATTTCGCGTCTCGGTAGTTTGTGAGAGGAAATCATAACGCAAACCGATGAGCGTGCCGGTGATGGCGACCAACGCCACAAGACCGATGAAGCGATCGAACACGACTGCGAGCAATGCGCCCGCTTTCTTGTCCGGCGTTTCCTTGAGCAAATAATAGCTTTTCATGATATCGCCTCCGGTGCCGCCGGGCAGAAACTGGTTGTAAAACATGCCGATCAAGAACAATCCCAACAGGCGCGCAAAACTCAGATGAATGCCCTGGACTTTCAGCAGAACGTGCCAGCGGAATGCAGCGGCAATTTCCACCACAACGTATGCCAGGATGCCGATTATGACCCAGTGATATTGGGCGTTCCGGATCGCCTCAACCATCTGCGCGCGTCTGTTTGGATCGTGATAAACCCAGTAGAGCACCGCGATTGTGACGGCGAGCTGGAACAGCGTGACCAGGATTTTTTTCATTCGCCGAAGCGTTCCTTCCAAACTTGTACCGACCGCCGAATCTCATCGGCTGTCTTATTTGGACTCATTTCCCAGACAAATAAGCAGTTTGCAGGAAGGAGCGGAACAAGTTTCTCAAGATCGACATCTCCGGCAAAAGGCGGTTGATGGTCTTGTGCAGGCCAGATGCAGTCCTGCACGTGGCAGCCGAACGTGCGGGGACCGATTGCGCGCAGCCACTCGGCATGATCGAGAAACGCCAGGTTTTCTTTGATTTGAGCGTGACCGAAGTCGTGCCAGTAGCCGAGTTGCGGCGACTCCATCTCCTCGAGTAGCGCCGGCAATTCGCGCTCGGTAGGGATTTCTTCGTAACCGCGTCGGCCTTCAAGCCCCAGTTTGATATTTTTCGTGGTGGAGTAGTCGATGATACGGCGCAGGCAATCTTTCGCGCGATGCAAATAATCGGACGCAATTCTTTCGCGTTTTTGCACCGCTTTTACCTTCAGTCTGACATATTTACGCGAGAGGTATTTCCCGGTTTTCGCTAGGTCGATCAGCAGATTCGTGACTGGTCGCATTTTCACTTCACCCAAGTGCAGCACGACAAACGGAGCATTTAGCCGCTTCGCGAAATCAATTGTTTGGAACGTTTGCTTGATTGCACGCTCACGTTCCTCCGGAGACCGGACTTTGCCGGCATCGAACATTTTTTGGATTCCGGGCATCAGCGAGATGCGGATGCCGTGGCCCAGCTCGATCAAGTTGAATCCAAGTTTGCCCTCGATTTCGCGGAGCATCGCGTCGCCAGCGGTGTGGCGTCCGGAATTCCAGCACGTGGAAAAGGAAATCATCGGCCTTGAGGAGCGGTTACGCCACCGACGTGAGTTCTGGCTCGGGCGCGGGCGAGACCGGGCGATCGCATACGTGACGTCCGGCCATGCTCAGAACTGCAAAGGCGAGAATTCCATAAATCACCGACGAGACGGCGAGGGCGGTCCGCATGCCGACTAAATCGGAAAATCCGGTGACGATGAGACCAGCGATTGGCATTAAACCAAAAAAACTCAGGCCGAAAACAGCCGAGACACGGCCGCGCAGGTGAGGGGGCGCGTGTTCCTGAACAATCGTATTTGCCAGACCAAAGTTCATGGAGAGCGCGATGGCGAGACATCCCATCGAACAAGCAGTCAGCACAAAGCCGTGCGAACGCGACATGAGAAAAACCGCGACCGCGACCACGAGCACATTGCCGCTCATGAATTTCAGCCGGAGGTCGCGGGCGATGCTGAGCAAACCGAGTGAGCCTAAAAATGATCCGGTGCCGGATGTTGCCATGAGCCAACCCATTGTGCTGGGACCGAGTTGCAACACATTGCGCACGTAAAGTGGCAGCGTGACCGAGATCACCGGAAACACGAAAATGGTGGTGCACGCGATGAGCGCGATCATCGACAGGATCGTTCGATCCGAGCGGACGTAACGAAAACCGTCCATGATGCCGCTGCGACGTTGTTCCTCTTCTTCAGGCGTGCCTTTTACCCTTTTCGGCAGCGAGATGAGCGCTACGATCAACGCCAAAAACGAAAAAGCGTTCGCGAAGAAAGCAGACGCCGCACCCCACCAACCGACAAATAAACCGGCGAGTGACGGGCCAATCAGACGCGAGCCGTGAAAAACGGAGCGATCCATCGCCACCGCTGCCGCAATCTCATCGCGGCGCACAAGCTCGGGCACAAGGGCGGAAATTGCGGGCATCTCAAATGCAATCGAAATGCCGAGCAGCGCTGCAAAGAAAATGATATGCCAGATTTGGATCCGGTTGGTGAGAACCAGCCAACCCAGCGCGATCGCGAATGCGATTTGTGCAATCTGTGTTGCAATCAGAATTTTTCGCTTATCAAATCGATCGGCCGCGGAACCTCCGACCATTGTGAGCGCGAGAGTCGGAACGCCGGCCGCGAAATTGGCCATCCCCAAAAGAATCGCCTTGTTCGTGAGCGTGCTCATCACCCATCCCTGGGCCATGACCTGCATCCAGGTGCCGGTGTCGGAAATCGCCGAGCCGATGATGTACCGGCGGAAAGCGCCCGCCCGCAAAAGCGCCAGCGCTCTATGTCCGATCCATTTTTCTTCCGCGCTCATCGCCAAGACTCATAAGCGGGGAGCGCTGAAGCTGCAATGGGTAGCCCTCGTGTCTCGCGTTCGCGAGGCTTTTGTGGTCGTGCATTCGGTAAACTGAGATCGCTCGAGAAAAGCTTGTTCCGGCGGGACGCCGAAACCAACCCGCGAGACGCGTGTGCTACCCAACCCTACGAATTGCCCACGCCGCCACGTTCACTATCTTGGCTTATGCGCATCGACAAATTCACGCAAAAAATGCAGGAAGCGCTGCAAGCGGCGCAGGATCTCGCTTCGCAATTCAATCACCAGGAAATCACGAACGAGCATTTTCTTTCTGCTCTCCTTGATCAAGCCGACGGAATAGCACGGCCTCTGCTCGAAAAAATTGGAGTCAACGCGAATCAATTGCGTGACGGCTTGCGTTCGGAGCTCGATCGCCGTTCGAAGGTGCACGGCGCGGCTGTCGATCTGCGATTGGCCAACGAACTGCGCAGCGTGCTGGATGGCGCGGAAAAGGAGATGTCGAAGTTGAAGGACCAGTATACGAGTGCCGAGCATTACCTGCTCGCGCTCCCTGGCGCCGCTGTTCCCGCGGCGAAATTATTGAAAGACTTCGGCGTCACGCGGGACAAGCTGTGGCGCGGCGCGGCAAGATTGATCCGGTAATCGGGCGCGACAACGAAATCCGGCGCATCATGCAGGTGCTGTCGCGTCGAACCAAAAATAATCCGGTGCTCATCGGCGATCCCGGCGTTGGCAAAACAGCGATCGTGGAAGGTCTTGCACGACGCATCATCAGCGGCGACGTGCCCGATTCACTAAAACAAAAACGCGTGATCGCCATGGACATCGGTGCGATGGTCGCTGGCGCGAAATTCCGAGGCGAATTCGAGGATCGACTGAAGGCGTTCTTGAAGGAAGTGACCAATTCGCAGGGCCAAATCGTTTTGTTCATCGACGAGTTGCATACGATTGTCGGCGCGGGTGCAGCCGAAGGATCGGTCGATGCATCGAACATGCTCAAGCCGTTGCTGGCACGCGGCGAGTTGCACACGATCGGCGCCACCACCATCGATGAGTATCGCAAATACATCGAGAAAGACGCTGCGCTGGAACGGCGCTTTCAGCCGGTGCTAGTGAATGAGCCGAGCGTTGAAGATACCATCGCCATTTTGCGCGGCTTGAAGGAACGCTACGAGGTGCACCATGGCGTCCGCATCACGGACGCGGCGCTCGTGGCTGCGGCGGTGCTTTCGCATCGCTACATCAGCGATCGGTTTTTGCCAGACAAGGCAATCGATCTTGTCGATGAAGCAGCCTCGCGTTTGAAGATCGAGCTGGATTCCATGCCGACCGAGATCGACGTCATCGAGCGCGAGATCATGCAGCACGAAATGGAGCGGCAAGCGCTGAAGAAAGAAAAAGATCCCGCCAGCAAAGAGCGATTGAAGAAGCTCGAAAAAGAATTGGCCGAGCTGAAAGAGAAATCATCCGTGCTGAAAGCCGAATGGCAGAAGGAAAAGGCCGTGATCGAAGAGCAGCGCAAATGGAAAGAAGAACTCGATCGCCTCCGCACTGAGTTGGAACGTGCCCAACGTCGCGGTGAATTGGCGAAGGCGAGTGAAATTCAATACGGGCGCATCCCGGAATTGGAAAAGAAATTGGCGGACGCCACTGCGAAAAGTGCGAAGGCCAAGAAATCGCTTCTTCGCGAAGAAGTGACCGAGGAAGACATCGCCGAGGTTGTTTCAAGCTGGACGCACATTCCGGTCTCGCGATTGCAGGAAGGCGAACGGGAAAAGCTGGTCAAACTCGAAGCGCATTTGCATTTGCGCGTCGTCGGTCAGGACGAAGCGATCAAAGCAGTTGCGAACGCCGTACGCCGTGCGCGCGCGGGGTTGCAGGATCCGAACCGTCCGCTCGGCTCGTTCATTTTTCTTGGTCCGACTGGAGTCGGCAAAACCGAATTGTCACGCGCGCTGGCGGAATTCCTGTTCGACGATGAGAACGCCATGATCAGGATCGACATGAGCGAGTACATGGAGAAACACACGGTCGCGCGCTTGATTGGCGCGCCGCCCGGATACGTCGGCTACGAAGAAGGCGGACAACTTTCCGAAGCGGTGCGACGCAAGCCGTACTCGGTCGTGCTCTTTGACGAAATAGAAAAAGCGCATCCAGACGTGTTCAATGTGCTGCTACAAGTGCTCGACGACGGCCGAATCACGGACGGGCAGGGGAGAACGGTCGATTTCAAGAATACCGTCATCATCATGACTTCGAATGTTGGTTCGCAATACATCACCGCCGAAGAATCACGCGAAGCCCGCTCGCGCCTCGTCATGGACGCATTGCGCGCACATTTTCGTCCCGAATTTCTCAACCGCGTCGATGAGATCATCATTTTTGATCGGCTCACCGAAGACGACCTTAAAAAGATCGTCGAAATCCAACTTCGCCGACTGTCGAAACGGCTCGACCAACAAAAGATCACGCTTGATCTTTCCGATTCTGCTAAGGAATTGCTCGCGCGCGAAGGGTACGATCCGGTTTACGGCGCGCGTCCGCTCCGACGCACCATCCAAAAAGAAATTCTCGATCCACTCAGCATCGACATCCTCGAAGGCAAAGTCCGCGAAGGCCAGACCGTCCATGTCAACGCAAAAGACGGCGCGCTAGAATTTCAGGAAAAATAGTTGTGGAAAGTATGGGATTCGAGGCTTGATTCTCGTCTTTTCAGTGAGCGCGAGGTCCAAAACCAAGATCCAGTTCAACGGCCGCGAGCACGCCGGTGCTGACGAGATGCCGGTCAGCATTAGGGCGGCGTATGATTGCGCCGTCGGCGAGACGCCCCTGCTCCATTCTGGGGCGCGACTGGCTGCAAAACTGAACGCGAAGATTATCCTGAACGACACCGAGTTCAATAATCCCGGCGAAATGTCGTTGGACGATCGACGGTTGTATCACGAAGCGCTTGAGGCCGTGTTCCCGCCAGGCATCGCGGTATCCGTCAGTGAGCCACGGAAAATCAGGCACAAGAAAGTGTTGCTGATCGTGCTCGTCGTCAGCGTCTTTGCCGGAGCTGTTTACCTCTGGCTGCACGGCTTGTTCGGCTAAAACGCTGAGCTTGTAGAGGCACTCGCCGAGGCGAGCGCCTGTTCATTTTCGTTCGCGGTTGGCACGATCGCCGCTTGATGCTTGGGCGCTCATCGATGTTTGTCATCGCATTCGTCAACTCATTTTCCAGATCTCTTGCTTGCCTCATAAAACAGCGGCCGTGCAAATTTTTGTTCGAGCGACCGAACAGATCGACGTGTTACGGCATCACGTGCAACATGTCGCATCGGGAATACAATCGCTCGCCCTAAGAAGCGTATCCGTTGTGGGGCGCACTTTCATGGGTTCCGTCGTTCTCTCCGACAAAATGTTTTACGATCTTGTCGGGCAATTTGCTTCCCGGTAGAAACGCGCCGTCATGTGCATACGACACACACAAATCGCAGTTCGCTCTTCGGCTTGTACTTCATGCGGCCGGAACATCCGTCGATTTACAGGATGCCGCCAACCATATCGATCAACGATTTAACGTGGCGAAGCCTCGACTATTTTGTTAAGCAGAGCCCATGAAGAAAAGACTGTTTGTGGTCGTCTCCGTTCTCGTTGGGCTAATGGTGATTGCGCCAGCGTCCGGCAAGGGTAGGAAAAAGAAGGCTACACCGGTCCCCGCCTACCACGGGCCAGTGATCTCGAGCGTAACAGGCAACGCAATCACGGTAAGCGACGAGAGAACAACGAGGACGTTCACCGTAACACAGTTTACGGAAATCAACGTCAATGGCCAAAAAGCGACCATCGCCGATCTAAAACCGGGCATGACCGCAAACGTCACAATCGCGACAGACCCGGCCCGCGCCGCCCGAATCAATGCCGAAGGCGCTCCCGCGGGAGGAAACCAGAAAAAGAGGTGAAGAGGAAAGCCACCTGCTCTGTGCTTAAACCACCAATCAACACCAATTTTGTTCGTGTGTATTCGCGTACATTCGTGGGTTACAGAGATTCTCCGATTCCATTGACCTGCGAAAGACAGCCCGCGAATCACGCCAATCACGCGAAAGATTCAGACCGAAATTACATTGGGTGAGTCACTTGTTTAGCGTCATTCGTGTGTTTCGTGGGCAGTTCATTGTTCGTGCGCATTCGTGCCTGTCGCCTGTCTGCTCGCGAAAACTTTCGGCGTAGGCTCGCCGCGGCGGGTCTTGCATTCTGTCTTACAAGCCGTAGCTTTCTTTTGTGCAAGCCGCCACCCTTACCATTCGCCTTCGCGCAAAACAGCGTGAGGCACTAAGACGCCGTGCCACTGCCGAGAAACGAAGCGAATCCGCCCTGGTGCGCGAGATGATCGACCGCGAAATGCAGCGCGGCTTCGATTTCGAGCGAGTGCGTCACCTGGTTGGGAGCGTCGTCAGTCCGCGGCGACATTGGGAGAAAGATTCCTGGCGGAAACATATCCGTCAACGCAACTGGCGTTGATGAACGTCTGTCTGCTCGATACCGGCCCGCTGGTTGCGTTACTTGATCGATCAGAACCAGACCACGACTTAGTGCGCAGCTTCATGGCTCATTTACGCGGTGCGCGCCTTATCACCACTGGTGCAGTCATAACCGAAGCATTTTGCTTCCTTGCAGATGTGCAGAATGGATCGGCTAGTCTTGCTTCGTTCCTGGACGCGAGCGCGACTGAAGTTCGCGATGTTTTTAGTCCTGAAGCACTCGCTGCCGCCGTTCGCCTTATGAGTAAATATGGCGACATACCCATGGATTTCCCGGATGCCACCCTGGTCTGGACAGCGGAGCAGTCCGCCACCGACAGAATCCTGTCGCTGGATAGGCGCGGCTTTTCAGCGTTCCGCTTCGGCAAGAACCGTCGATTCAAGTTGCTGCTCGATCTCTGAGATCCCGAGTAACCACGAATGAAGGCCAATGAATACAAATTTGGGATTGCCCACGAAACACCTCAATCAAGCGAATGAGGGGCCAGCAGGAAAATTCAGCTCAATTACATTTTCTGAGTCGTTTTGTTTAGCGTCATTCGTGTGTTTGGTGGGCAGTTCATTGTTCGTGCGCATTCGTCCCTGTCGCCTGCCTGCTCGCGAAAACTTTCGGCGTAGCATTAGCGAAGACGGGCCGCTGCCTAGGTCCATTGGCGGTTGACGAAACTCAGAGCAGCCGCCGAAATTCATCTGGTGACAGACCACACTGCTTCGCAATATTGCCCATGGTATAAGCGTTCACCGGATTCGCGCGCGGTATTTGCACGATGCGCAAGCCGTCGCTCATCGTGACATGCTTGCCTTGGCGAATTATCAAGAATCCGATCTTTTCCAATGCCCGTATAGCCGCCAGATGATTAACTCCTGGCAACTTCGGCATGCTGTTAGACCGTGACTTCTTCGCGCGTGACCCGTGTGCCGAAACGCTTTTCAATCT
>QHOM01000099.1 GCA_003218785.1 Verrucomicrobiota bacterium | reverse complement strand
TTACGCCGAGCCGAACCGCGCGCACATTACGCACACCCCATTCAGAAAGGACGCCTGCCAGAAGCTCGGAGGGCACAAGCGTAGCCTGAAAGCGATTGTAAAGCTTGCGCACATATGCGCGCGTCAACTTCATGGTTCGATGCGTCCCGCGCCTGCCCAAAAATTTCGTGCTGCCGCGCAGGTACGCTTCCGGAAAATGCGAATGATAAAAACCAACGACTGGAATTTTCAGCGAACGGCCGACCGCAATGGCTTTCCACCCAATTTGGTATGGGTCGCTCGATTCGATGATGTTGGGGTGTTCGCGCTCCAGGATCTCTTCGACCGCACGCAGATTTAGTAGCGCGCGATAACGCGACGTGCGCGAAAGCAACGGTGAGTGAATTGAATAAATGCGCGATCTTGAGCTCGAAGTCATTTGCGTTTTTGGCCCCGGGACAATGAGAACGTGTTCATCGTCGGGCGAGTGTCTGCCGATGTACGCGATCTTCTCGTGTACGTAACGTTTAACTCCACCGCTCAGCGGCGAATAAAACTGCGTCAGATCGCAGATTTTCAATGCATTGCCGACTTCCGATTGCCAATTGCCGATTTACCCGACGCTGCCATGATCGCGACCAGTTCGCTTGCTTCTCTCAAGAGCGGTTCTATTTGCGTCTTCCCGCGAATTCCGCCCGCGATCGTGCTCGACAAGCAGCCCGATAATTCGCGACTATCGAGGTGGCACTACGCATGATCTGATTCGCGATTGCGCGACCCCTTAATCGTGTTCGGCAGCGCATCAACCAATCGGATTACTCGCAGTGCAAACTCCTTCGTTCGCGCTTTCAGTTCGGCGGTCGTCATTGACTTCCTCTTCACTCGGCACTTGGCAGTCGACAATCGGCACTTACTTCTCCAGTTCGCTCAAGTAACGTTCCGCTTCCATCGCAGCCACACAGCCCGATCCCGCTGCCGTTACCGCTTGTTTGTAAACGCGATCTGCGACATCGCCAGCTATGAAAACACCGGAATGTTTACTCTCTGTCAAATTTTTGGCAATCAAATAACCGTCCGGATCGGTCTCAAGTTTGCCTTCGTAAGCTTTGGTATTCGGATCGTGACCGATAGCGACAAACACGCAAGCGACCTCCAATTCGCGCTCTTCGTCCGTTCTTACGTCGCGCAGTCGCACCGCACGCATCTCGCCTTTTTCATCGGGAATATATTTCGTAACGACCGTGTTCCAGATCGGTTCGATTTTTTTGTTCGTCAGCACACGATCGGCCATGATCTTCGAGGCGCGCAGTTTATTGCGCCGGTGAATCAAATAGACTTTGGAGGCGAATCGGGTGACAAAAAGCGATTCTTCCGCGGCAGAGTCGCCCCCTCCGACCACGCACACAGGAACGTTTTTGTAAAATGCGCCGTCACACGTTGCGCATGAAGTTAAACCGTGACCGATCAGCTTCTCCTCGTTTTCCAACCCGAGGTAGCGCGCCGAAGCGCCACTCGCAATGATGAGCGCCTGTGTTTCCAGCCATTCGTCATCCGCCTTGATGCGAACATGATTGTTGCGCGGTTCGAAATCCGTCACCTCCGCGTAAGAAAAACGGGTGCCGAATTTTTCGGCTTGTTTGTGCATGTTCATGATGAGTTGCGGGCCGTCGATCCCGTCCGGAAATCCCGGGTAATTTTCGACTAAAGTTGTGGTGGAAAGCTGTCCGCCCGGTTGGCGGCCTTCCAGCACCAGCGGACTCAGATTTGCGCGCGCCGCATAAATCGCTGCGGTCAACCCCGCGCAACCGCTTCCAACTATGATCACTTTCTCCACACAAAAAATCTAGCACACGGCGCAAGTAGAACATAGGCGTCCCAGTTTGCCAAAGGACGGACCCCGTCCCGTGTGCGGCCCTGTGCCCTTAGCCAAGGCGGGGGTAACTAGTCTTCGTTTCCGCCGTTGCCAAGGGCGCAATCCACGGCAGAGGTTCTCAGTCTGATCATCCAAATCACGCGGCGATATGGACAATGATTTTATGGAATCCGGTGACACCGGAAAACCAGCCGCGATCGGGTTCCGATTCCTGTACATCGCCTTTGCCGTCGGTCACCCGCACGACAAGGGCATAATCTCCCGGCACATCAGGGGTCCATTGCACTCGCCAAAGGGACCACGCGAGATGGCCGCCGGTATAGTAAATGTCGGCATCCCGCCAAGTCGCACCGTCATCGAAGCTAAGTTCCACGCGGGAAATCCCGCGGTCGCCGCCGTAAGCAATCCCTTTCACTTCGATTGGTTGCTGTAATTCGCTAATCGAGAATCGTGATTCGTAATCGGGCACGTCGATTCGTGAGCGCGTCGGCGCGATGAAGTCAGGTCCCCAGCCTTGGGTTTCATAGAATCCTTTCGCGTTCGCAGTGGTGAGTTCGATGCGGGTGAGCCATTTCACATGTTTTTCCCCGAAATAGCCCGGGACGATGGCACGCAACGGATAACCATGCCGATGCGGCAATGGGACACCGTTCATTTCATAGGCAAGCAGCGTCGTGGGGTCCATCGCCTTCTCTAAGGGAATAGTGTCGGTGTAATTATCGACGCCGTAGAGGCGGACACGAGCGGCGTTCGAAAGCGGCGCAGCCTGATCGAGCAGATCGCGCAACGGAAGACCTTTCCAGACAGCGTTGCTGATGAGACCCGCGTCCAACCCATTGCTGATACACATCAATGTCGTTTCCTGCTCGGAAGGTGGAAATCCTCTCAAATCCTGGAAGCGCCATTCCGCCCGATTTTGCACGAGCCCAATAACTTCGAGGTGCCAAAGATCGACATTTACGCGCGGATCGACCACGTTCTTGGTCACGCAATAAAACAGATCGTTCGGCGTAATCGGCTGGACGCTGCGACCCTTGTATTGCGTGCCGTCGTAACTAAAGGTCGCCACGCGATAAAGTTTACGCGCCAAAGCGACACCGCTACCGGCGAAAGCGACTCCAATTGCGCTCAGCATAAATGCGCGTCGCCCGATTGCCGGAGTGAATTCTCGGTTTTCGGTCGCGATTTTTGGTCGCGCGAGAAATTGAAAGCCACCAACGAGTATTCGCTCGAAAACAAAAACGCAGAGCGCGAAACCGACGAGCGTCACCAGGCGGGCAGCTTCAATGGGCACTCCTACATAGCTTGTGCCCAGAACCGGCCAAAGCGCGACAGCGAACACAATGATCGGCAGGATAACAAAGATCGAGATCGTGCAAATCGTCGTGTTCCGCGCTGGATTGCGCCGCATGAGCAAACCGAAAATTGCACCGCCGATCGCGCCTACGAGGAGCTGACCGGCGATTGTTGATCCAACGCCTAGCTCTTTAAGGTGATTGTAGCCGCCGACCTTTCCCATGACTGAGAGGAATGGCCCTGGCGGAATAAAAACTGACAGCCTGTCGCCAATGATCACGAGCGGAGTTGCGACGCCAAAACACGCGAGCAACAACATCATGGCAGTCATCGCAACTGCCGCGACCACGCCGGCCAGCAAACCGGCAGCGATTCCTTTTGCTCGACTCATCGATGTCGATCCTACAAGCTACGCGCCGCGAGGAAATCAAATTAGGCGCTCTCGCGACACGCTGACGCTTCGGCCATTTTCCTGGTGGTACGTTTCGGACTGACTTTTTGCAGTCGCAAGGATCTTCCAGACTCGTTCCATCACCATTGTGGATGTAACCTGCTTCATGCAGGCGTGATCGAACGGGCACTGGCTCAGGCGGCGATAATTGCACGGCGAGCATGGTAAATTGGCACGCACGACCGATTCCGACCTTCCGTATGGGCCGATGTGAACGGGATTCGTTGGCCCGAAGACGCTCACCATCGGTTTGCCGAGCGACGCGGCGACATGCATCGAGCCAGAGTCGTTCGTCACGCAAACCTCCGCACGCTGGATGAGAGCAGCTAGATCGGCGGGCGTCGTTTTGCCAGAAAGATCGCACGCGCCGGGCCCAGCCGCGGCAATTTGCCGGCATCGCGACTGGTCGCGGATCGTGCCTGCGAGCGCCACCGCGAACCCGCTGCTCAGCAGCTCGCGTGCAACGCCCGCGAAGCCTTCAATCGTCCAGTGTTTGGTCTCCCATATGGTACCCGGCACGAGGACGACGAGCGGTCTCGTGGCGGGCACCCCGCGCTCGTCGAGGAGCCGTTCCACCTTAGGCACGGTTTCCGGCGGGAGATGGATTGTGAGATCAGGCGGGCTGCCGTCGAGGCCGAGCATCGTCGCGACCCAGAGGTAGCGATCGATTGCGTGCACATCGAGCGTCGGGATGGGAATGCGGTGCGTATATGCCATCCACGAGCCTTCCCGCGCGCCTCGCCAGCCGTGGCTCGCTATGTTCTTGAGGTCATGTTCAGCAGAAACTGTGAGAGCGGGTTTGATAGGTCGATCAAATCCGATGCGCACCCGAGCTCTGCTGATGAGGGCGAAAAACGCCGAACGCACCTGGCCGTGCAGATCGATGACGAGGTCGTATTTGGCGCTGCGAATTTGTTGGAGCAGATTGAAAAACGCGCCAACCGCCTGCCATCTACGACCACCTCTAGCAAAGTCACCACGCGCAAAAAGCACGACGTTCGATAGCGCCGGGTGACAGCGGACAATCTCCGCATTTTCCGGCGTGATCAGCCAATCGATCCGCGCGCGCGGATAGCGCGCGCGCAGCTTCACGAGCACTGGCAGCGTGTGCACGACGTCGCCAAGCGCCGAAGGCTTGATCAACAGGATGCGCGAGAAACTTGCCGCGCGGAGCGACGCGTTCTTTGTTTGGGCCATGTCGAATCGGCCGTTCCGGCGCTGCATACTACGCCGCGGCTTTTGCGTCCGAAAACGGACCGCGCAACTTTTTGAGCCATGAAGAAAGCCGATGCCGGTTCTGCTCGCGGCGCACCACCGCCTCGCTCGTGACCCAATTGAACTGAATCACCCGGCGGGGCCCAGAGAACGGCTTATGCCCGTGCCACGAATTATTACTACGCCGGAATGCGAGCAGCGTCCCGCCCGCCGGGGGCACTTCAAGGATCATGTCTTCGAGGTCAGTGCCGGAACGCAGCAGCCGGAGCCGGCCACCCGAGGATTCCCACGCTCGGTTCATGTAAATGAGGATTGTGATGATCTTCGTCTCGGAGTCAGTGTGAATCTTGCCATCTTTCTCGCTGCAACATCCCCGCACAGTGATCATGTCCGGGCGGGTGGTCAGATCGATATTGAATTTTTCCTCAAACGCTTTGCGAAACTCGTCGCTGCGCATTTCCTCGATAAGCCTCGCAAAGGCCGGCCCGCAACTGACCTCGCGCAGCGGAAAGCTGCCGGGGCGGCCAACCTCAGGATAATCCTTGTCAATTGCTGCGCGCGCGTCCGCTTTTACAAACTCAGGAACAACCAGAAAATCAAACGGCTCGCGAGTGAGCGGCGTGCCGCGAAACCTCTCCAGATCGAGCGTCGAAAGCATGAGCGACGCTACACAATCGTGCGCGAATCGCCAGATTGAATTTGCGGAAACGTCACTGCAACACCGGCTCAGCTCTCTTGCCTGGTCTGGTGGTCTATCTCGTCA
This sequence comes from Verrucomicrobiota bacterium, assembly GCA_003218785.1. Lineage (GTDB taxonomy): Bacteria > Verrucomicrobiota > Verrucomicrobiia > Chthoniobacterales > UBA10450 > Udaeobacter. The sequence goes on along the minus strand of QHOM01000099.1, from coordinate 202 downwards.
CGAGCCCGAATTCGCCTTCTTCTCCGCTGCGATGCGCAGAAGAGTCGCGATGATACGCGCCCCGGCGAGAAATGTCCCGCGCAATGTGCCTGAGACTTTCGATTCTCCGCCGGCACGACGGCGATGATTGACGGGAATTTCTAGAATGCGCAGCCCGACGCGTGCTGCTTTCATCTGCATTTCGACATTCCAGCCGTAGGTT
>QHOM01000098.1 GCA_003218785.1 Verrucomicrobiota bacterium | reverse complement strand
CGAGTCGAAGTGATTGCGGGCATCCATGGCCGCATCCCGGATGTTAAAACCCAAGCGTCTATGGTAACGACGGGTTGAGCCGGCACGAGTGGTGATTTCGATGCGTCCCTTCCCGGGCCGTCCAAACTTCGTCGAATATGGGCTCGTATCTACCATGATGCTCTTGACACTTCCTCTCGGCACATCCATCGTATCGCCCTCTACTCCGTCGACGTAAATCTTGGGGTCGCGCTGGGAGTCATTCGCTGCGGGATCCACAAAGAGATTGGTCACCGCCAGCGGGTCATCATTTTTCGTCGGCAGGTCCTTCAATAGGTCATGATCGAGCACGATCGAGGTGGCGTTTTGATCGGCATCAAGGGGATCTGACTCACGCCGAGCGGAGACCGTAATCTCCTCGCTTGCGTCGGCCAGCTTGAGCTGTATCCGCTGCGCGACGGTGGCGCTTGCCCCAACCGAAAGCTCCGATTCCACGCTCGCAAAGCCTTGGAACTTTACCTGCAAAAGATACTTGCCGGGCCCAACTCCCGTGAACTCGAAGTGGCCAATCTCGTCGGTGACCGCGTTTAGTGTTTCCCCGGCTTCGGAAACGAGTTTTACGGCTGCCTTGGCGACCTTGGCGCCGGTTTCATCCTCGACCGTCCCTTGCACCAGCGCCTGCTGCTGTTGCGCCAGAAGAGCTGGCATGAACCCGGAAGACGAATCGATCAGAAACAATGTCCAGAGAAGGGTTGTTTTCATGGACTAACTCCCTTTCTTTCTGCTAGCGACTGTTGGCGGCCCCGAACTATAACTGCGGGCCTTATGGAGGCGACGGCGGAAAGCTTCATACTTCGTAGTCCTTTTCTTCCTTCACAATCATCGGGCTGGATGAAACGAGGGCCCTTTCCCGTTCCGTTGAGCTCTGCAAGTGATAGAGGCGCGCGTACCTGCCTCGGCGCGCCAGGAGCTCCAGGTGAGTGCCTTGTTCGACGATTTGACCGCGGTGGAGGACCACGATGCGGTCCGCGAGGCGCACCGTGGTCAAACGGTGTGCGATGATCAAAGTCGTGCGTCCTGCCACGGCCCGCTCCAAAGCGTCCATGACGATTTGTTCTGCGACCGCATCCAGACCGGTAGTCGGCTCATCCAGAATGAGAATCGGAGCGTCTCGTAAAATCGCCCGTGCAATGGCGATGCGCTGTTTCTGTCCGCCGGAGAGCGTAGTGCCACGCTCTGCTACTAACGTCTCGTAGCCCTCCGGAAGCCCTTGAATAAACTCGTCGGCGTTGGCTGTGACCGCCGCCGCAGCGATCTGCTCGTCACTCGCTCCGGGACGCCCAAAGGCAATGTTTTCCCTGATGGTTCCGCTGAACAGAAGCGAGTCCTGTAATACTAGGCTGATCTGCTCGCGCAGGGAGCGCAGCGAGTAGTTCCGAATGTCATTACCATCGATGCGGACCTCGCCGGCGCAGGCGTCATAAAAGCGCGGGAGTAGGCCCACCAAGGTGCTCTTGCCAGCGCCGGTTGCTCCGACGATGGCTACCTTCTCCCCCTGTGCGATCTTCAAATTGATACGCGACAGCACGGCTCGTCCCGTCTCGTACTCGAAGGATACGTCCCTGAATTCGATCTCGCCTTTCAGCTGCGAGGCTTCCCGGGCCCCCTCCCGGTCCGTCACATCGCTGCGTATGCTCATCACCTCGGTGATCCGCTCCGCCCCTACACTGGCCTTGGTGAATAGATAGGAGGAACGCGCTAGACCTTTCATTGGGCTATAGAGGTTCGTGACGTAGGCAAAGAAGAGAACGACGTCGCCGGTAGTGAGCACGCCTGAGAGTACGCGCGTGGCGCCGTACCACATAACAATGGCTGTTCCGATGCTGGCGAAGACGTCGACCAGCGGCACCACCCGGGCCTGATACCGTACGATCTCCAGGTTCGCCTGATGGTGACTCGCGCTTCGCACCTGGAAGCGTTCGTCCTGTTGCTCTTCTTGCGCCAGCCCTTGGACGATCCGGATGGACTCGAGCGTCTCCTGCGCCAACGAAGCCAACTGGCCGGTGCTGGCGCGGGCCCGCCGGGAGGCAAACTTGATACGCCGCTTGAACCGCAGAACCGTCCAGAACAGCAGCGGTGCTACCGTGAGAGATACCAGCGCGAATGCCCAATCGAGCCAAAACATCAGCGTCAGCATTCCAACGAGTAAACATGCATTGGTGCCAAGAACGGTGATGCCATTGGCGATCATCTCCTGGATTGCCTGCGTATCCGAGGTCAGCCGCGTAATCAGGTCACCCGTCCGTTGGCGATCATGGAACCGAAGCGAAAGTCGTTGCAAGTGCGCAAACAGATCACGGCGAATTGCAAATACAAAGTCGTGTGCCAGATCACCCATTGAGCGCGTGATGTAGTAAGTCAGTAAGCCCGTAGTCACCGCAATAAGTAACATCGCGGCGCATGCGCCGTAGAGGACCTCCAGCCTGTCGAACGGGGCTGTATCCAGCCAGGCGCGAAGAAACGGTACGCGACTCGGCCTATGCGAAAGGACGCGATCAATTACGACTTTCAGCGGCCACGGTCGGAATACATTGATGCTGGCATCCAGCACCATCGCCGTTACTGCCACAACCAGTTTCCATCGGAAAGGACGGAGTAGCGGCACAAAGTGCCGCATCCACGCTGCGCTGGTCTCGTTGTTTTGCATTAATGGGATGCTCCCTTTCCACAAGGCTGACTAAGCGCAGCGTGGCCGTTTGGGCCAGGCTTCTCAGGCCTGTATGCCTGGCGCTTCGTCGCAAGATCGAGATCGTTCAACATGCCTTGTACACGCCTGATCAGCCGCTCTGTATACGTCGCCCATTCGGGGTCGAAGAGTTGTACACGGCGCGCGGTGATCTTAACCAACTCGATGGCTTCGTAGAGCCGGGCGGCGGCCCAACGCTCGCGCCTGGTGCTGGCGTAACCGGCCAGGAAGCTTTCCTGCGCCGCCTCCAGTCCGGGCTGATTATGAACGGTGTGCCAGAGGCGCAGGTGGGCCAGGAACTTCCCGATGTCTAATGCCGGGTCTGCCAAGCAACAGGAATCGAAGTCGATGAGCGTGAGCCCTTCCAAGGTGACCCAGACGTGCTCAGATTTGAAGTCTCCGTGCGTCAGCGCTGACGCCTCCGCCGGGAGGCGCTGGTGCAACTCCAGCGCACGGCTGAGAATCTCGTCGATGGCCTGACCTGACGACGGAAGGAGCACCCGAATGTGAGCGCTGGCCCGCGCCACCTGGCTGACCTCGGCAGCGAAGTCGTGGATCTGAAGTGGCTCCGCGATTTCCGGCGGTATGTCGTGCAAGGCGCTGAGGGCAGCTCCAGCACGCTCCAGGTACGCGGCCATATTGCCGTTCGGGCTTTGCAAGTATTCGGAAAGTGCCATACCGGACAATCCTTGGTAAAGCACCACTCCATCTTCCGGCACATAGGCAAGCGGTCGCACAGCATTCACCCCGATTCCGTGTCGCGACAACCATTCTCCTATCCGTGTAGCCCGGTGGTAGATGTTGGCGCCGTCCTCGCCCGGGTACAGTTTGGCAAACACCGGGCCTACGCGCTCCGCGTCCGCGCGACCATAACGTAGCACGTGGCGTCGCCCGGGACGGTAGCGGATAGGTGAAACGGCAGACTCGCCGTGCGGGACTTGATCCGCGGCTGGAGCCCTGTAAACCGCCCGTAGCATGGCGTCCACGTGTTCCCAGCTTGACCAGCGGACGAGCTGGCCGAACGCGGGGTCCAGCGGCCAGACCATCACACGCATAACCCACTGAGGCACATCTGCACTCAACTCGCGAAACGGAGTTGCCACATTTCGACGTCGTGCTTCCGCCTGCATGTCGATCACGCCAGCCTCTAGCCGCCGGTCCGCGCCGGCATCCGAAGCCCAGGTTACTGCGATGGGGCGAGTGCAATATGTCTCGCCGCGATTGGACTGGATGAGCGCGTCGTAAAAACCCTTCAACTTGCGGCCAGGCCTAAACCTCGCGCGCCGCAGCAGGCAACGCCCCACCCTCGCTTGGGGCGAAAGCATTGCTTGGATTTGATTCCGCAACACTCGCCGCTGCACAGAGGAATCCAGAAGCCACTGGACGCCTGCCAGTCCAGCGCGACCGAACAGCACATCTTCGACACTCACGGCGTTCAATACTCTTCTCCAGTTCTCAGCCGGAGTTCCGGCGAACTACCCGCTCTGCTTCGCGCAATAGCTCAGCCAGGGCGGTATCCCAACCTTCAGGCCGCTGCACCAGCGCTACGAAACGGCCCAGCTTGAAATAGCTAATGGCTAAATAGAGCTCGAGACGCTCAGACGAAAACTCTTCACAGCCTGACTGGTAGCCGGCCAGGAATCGATCGCATAGCCAGTCGAACTGACCGATCGAGCCGAACTGGGTCAGGCTGAGAAATCGCAGATGGGCTATAAAGTGGGCGACATCAAACAGGGGGTCGTACTGACAAAACTCATCGAGATCCAAACAAGTCAACTGATCTCCCTGAACGACCAAGTGCTCATGCGAGAAGTCGCGGTGAGTCGGGCGCGGTATCCAACCGGCGAGATCCCTCGAGCGCTCCTCGAAGCGGGCAACGAGCGTACCAACAAGGCGCCCGCCTTCGGGATAAGCCTCAGTCAGAAGCTTCTTCCACCGCCCCAGTGTTAGCAGATGTCTTTCGATCGAATAGCGGCGTCCAGTGGTGATGCCGCAATGGTGCAGGCTGAGCAGCCATTCAGCCGCCCGTGCAATCTGGTGCCCGGCGTCGGAGCGTGCCAGCAAGATAGAGCTGAGCAAGGTACCCTCCGCCCAGCTCGACAGCAGAAGGCGATACTCCGGCACCCATGCGACGGGCTGAGAAACGACAAAGCGCCCGGCCCCGAATCCGTTACGCCTGAGTGCCTCGAGGGTCTCAAACAGGGTAGCGCCCTGATCGTCCTTGTAAAACTTACCGAGCAGTCTCCGGTGCTCGGCCGGAAGACTATTGCCTTTGTCGACGACCAACTCAAGCTCAACGCTGCACCGCTTGCCGGGAAACAACCGGCGGAGAAACACACGGGTTTGGAGCAGTTGCGCGTTGGGCTCGAGCCACTCGGCCAGGACGCACGACAATGTGGTCGTCAACCGCTCCTCGTGAAGTAGCGATGCGAGCCCAGGCAGATCATGGTCGCACGGAAGCTCGGAGAGTTCCAGAGGAACAGTCCCACTGTTTGTCAATAGACTCTTCATCCCACTTTGTCCCGCTGGAGCAGCCCCAGGCCTTCGTCCAGCATCATCTCAGCTCTCGCGCGCCACCCGGGGTTCTGCTTATTCACATCACTTCTCGCACGCTCCAAGCAAATTGCTGCCCGATAAAATGCCAGCGATGTAGCATCGTACGAGCCGCCGGCATTTGCGTAAGTCTTCAGAAATACTTCGGCCGCTTGATCAAGCGCGTTCAATGAACCAAAGTATTTCAATGCCATCCGTTGAAGATCGACGAGGAACCTCGCCACATCGTGGCTCGGATCCGTCAGGTTGAAAGTGTCCCAATCAATCGTAACCGTGCGACGTTCAGTCAGCAGGACCTGCCCACACGTGTACATGCCATGACTGGCACACATTTCCGTGCCTTCCAGATGCCGTGCCGCCGCATTCAGTTGTTCGGTGAGATTCTTTGCTTTGTAGGCGAATGGCAACTCGGACTTGCCCGAATCCAGAAACCATGCTTCGAGTCCTCCCAGATAGTCTTGTGCTCGAAACATCGATCCTCGGCGGGGCGCTTCTGCCTGAAAATGTGCCAGCCAACGCGCGCACCGCTCGAGTGCGTTGACACGCTCAGTTCCACTCGGACCAACGATGAGCGTCCTGGCGCGCGTACCAGGAACCTTTTCGTACAGCAGAAGGCGCAATGGAGCTATGAAAGCGATCGGGCAAGGAATCCCGAACTCTTGCTCGGAACCAAAGCCAGCTTGCTGGAGTTCTTCCATGGTTTGATAGATGTCGAT
>QHOM01000032.1 GCA_003218785.1 Verrucomicrobiota bacterium | reverse complement strand
CAGGCGACGCTCCTCATCGACCACCGGAAACGCGAGAAACTTGTAGAGCACAAAAAATTCGCACGCTTCCAACACGGTCGCTTCCGCAGGCAAAGCGATTACGCGCAGCACCATGATCTGGCACAATCGCGTGTCCGGGGCGGCTGTGAGCAAACGCCGGGTGGGAACAACACCAACTAGCCGCTTGCGCTCATCGACGGCGTAAAAATAAATGACGCGTTCACCAATGCCCTCGCGCCGGATAGTTTCGAGTGCTTTCTGAACGCTCGCATCCGCTTCAAGCAGCGGGAAATCCTTGCGCGCGTAATTCAGCGCCGGCGCGTCAAAATCAATCGCGCCGGAAATCTTCATCGTTCTGTTTTTTGCACCTTGTGCACGATACCTTTATCGCGCAGAATCGCCGCCGCTTCGGTAAAATAATCGCGCACATCGCGCTGTGTGCGGATCCAATCAAGATACCGCCCGATTCCAATGGCAAGATCGACACGTGGCTCGTAGCCAGCCGCGCGAATCCGCGTGGTGTCGCTTGTGAGATGGCGCATCTCGCCGGGACGAAATTCGCCGTTCACTTCTGGCGCGATGTCGATCTTCAGGACGTCGGAAATGTGCTGCGCGATCTCGCGAATGCTTGTCCCTCTGCCGCTGCCAGCGTTCACCGGAAACCCGTCCAGCTTGTCGGTTTCAGCGGCGAGCAGATTCGCCCGTGCGATGTCTTCCACAAACGAAAAGTCACGTGTCTGCTCGCCGTCCTCATAGAGGATCGGCGACAGGTTATTCAGCAACCGTGTGCAAAAAATCGCGATCACGCCAGTGTATGGATTAAAGATCGATTGGCGCGGTCCGTACGTGCACGAGTAACGCAGTGCCACTGTAGGGATCCCGATCTGTTTTCCCCAGAGCAGCACTAATCTTTCCTGATCTACTTTCGTCAGGCCATAAACGGTTTCGCCACTGACAGGTGCGCTTTCTGGTGTCGGAACGCTTTTTGTGATCGCGCCGCAGATTGGGCAATGCACTTCCCAATCGCCCTTACGCATCTGTTCTATCGGCCGCACAGACGGGAAAACCAAGCCATGTTCGGGACATTCGCCGGCGCCTTCGCTGTAAACGGCTTGCGAGCTTGCGACGATGATTTTTTTTATCGGCAGATTGTTCTCGCGGATAGCTTCGAGCATTTGCGCTGTCCCGAGCGAATTCACGTGCACAAATTTGGCGACTTCCGGCATGTAACCACCATAGGCAGCTTCGTGAAAGACGATGTCGACCTTGTCCAGAGCGGCGGTGATCGTGTCGCGATCTCGCAAATCGCCCTCGATGAATTCCGCGCTTTCATTAATCCAGTCTGGCTTGCCGCGCTTGTGCGTGTTCGGCTCGAGATTATCGAGCACGCGCACTTTCCAGCCTTCGCGCACTAGCAGATCGGTGACATGCGAGCCGATCAGGCCCGCGCCACCGGTCACTAGAGCGTGTTTAGCCATGCTTTCTTGTAGCACAAGCGTCCCGCTTGTGGCCTCCTAATTTCGCCAGCCGGAGGCTTGCGCTACACCTACACTGGCCAGATGCGGCCGCGGCCTTCACGCGAGACGATCTCGGCTAGGAATTTTTGGGTATTCGGCGCGATCCCGCAATTGCGGGACGCGTTTTCCCCAAGTAATTCACTGCACAATCGCTCCAATGTTGCCCGATCATCGACATCGTAACCGGCTGGCAACAACTTTACTTCCGCGCCAATATCGGCCGCACGTTGCAATGTCTGATCGAGCACATGCTCTGTGCTCCAGTCGATTCGTTCGAATATTTCGCGATGCAGTTTTTTGAACCCGATCAGATAATAGCCGCCGTCGTCACAAGGACCGAGAACGATGCGATCCCCGGGCAATCGCAAAAGGTCCGCCGCTTGCGTGAAAGTTTCTGCAGGAACCGTCGGACTATCGGAGTTAATCAGACAAACAGAAGCAAACCCGACTTTGAACAAATCCTCCGCTGCAAAAATTAGACGATCGCCAAAATGATCGCCCCGCTGCGGGATGAGAAAGAAGTCTTCCGGCAAAATATCTCCGTATGCCGCTTCGGCGCCCCGCGGAGTGTAAACGCCAACGCCGCGCGCGATTCTCCCTGTTGTCTGTCGCGGCGCTCCGCGAGCATCGGAAATTCGCGACGGTCGTACGACGCCGCTGCTGCAGGAAGCGGTTAAGATGGCAGCGCTTACGTCGCGCAAAAGGGAGCTGTTAAACTCAGCGGCTTCGTCGTGTGTGAGCGGCGGGACAAGGCGCGTTTTCACCTGTCCGGCTCGCGGCGCTTTGGTCATCACAGCCAACGCGCAGACGCAGTCAGCGATCTTGGCCCGCGTGTCTGGATTAAGAACGTGATGAATCGTCTTCATCTCGCGGTGCTGACTGCAAGTTCAACCCTTCTCACACAGCGCGTATTGGTAACGCCCTTCCTGCCAGATCCTAATATTTTTCCATGGCTGTGTTGGGAACAGATTCTCGAACGCGGTCGTCGAAAATACGGTTGCTTTGTATGGTTCACAATAACCGTTTCGGAACCGGATTAACCAACCCAGCAACCACATCGCAAAAAGTGGAATCGATGCCCAAAAGGCATAACGCGGTTCAGCTATGAGGCAGCGACCTCCCGGCTTCAAAACGCGGTACACTTCCGCGATAACACGATTTTGTTCTGGCAAGATGGTAAAGAGTCTCGAAGCAATAACGATATCGAAATTGGCATCGACGCACGAAAGCTCGAGCGCATTAATCCGTTTAAAGCAGCAATTGCTCAGACCAAGGGCGTCGGCTCGCTCTCGGGCCCGTCGCAATTGACTCTCGGAGCGATCAGCGCCTGTGACCGAAATGTTGCGAAACCGTTCCGCGAGTTGGCGCGAGTAAAACCCGGGCCCGCAACCAAGCTCAATCAATTGCACACCAGCATCTGGCCCTGCGTTCGGCCAAAGTGCTGCAATTATTCGTTCGGTGTCGTCACGGAAAAGATGCTCGCGACAGAACGCATATACCCACCCAACATGTTCAAAAAGGCTATCGTGGTCGTGCTCGTGGAGCTGCAGGACCGGAACGGTGTGCGATATTGATTTTCTAGTCTTATCGGGGCTGAAGGTTATTACATCCGGCGGCATTTTTCTTTAGCTCCGATGAAGTGAACGATTAATCTGGGCGGCTGAAATAGTTTTTCACAGCGCGGCATGATGATTTGGACATTTAATTCCAGTCTTGTCTTCTTCTTCTTCGCGCGAATAACGGCCTCCGGCCGCTTCAAGCACCAGTGCAAACGCCGTTAAAGCGAGCTGTTGATAACATCTATAACGGGCACTGGTAAAATCGCGGTTCTCTTGAGGAAGACGAAACTTATTCGAACTTATTCAAACATGTTGGCTTCCTTACCACACCATGGTTTAACAAGTCGGAATGGTCATCCTTAATCGCGTTTCCGCAGTGACAATCGCGTTTGGGTTCGCAACGATTAATTCCATAGCAAGTGCCGGAGACAACCCAACACTCTGGAAACTTCAAGAAAACGCTAGCTTCGAAGAAATATGTCGATCTCACGCACGTGTTTGCCCCCGGTATCCCACGCTGGCCAGGCTTTCCGGACGAGACGCGTAAGACAATTTACTGGTACGACAAACGACCCGACACTGCGGGCACAGCTTTTTCACTGAGCTATTTACACATGTTGGCCAATGGGGCACCCATGTCGATCCGCCTGCACATTTCATCAAAGGTTTGCGTACGGTGGATCAGATTGATCTCAAGGAGATGATCCTGCCGCTCGTCATTATCGATGTGCATGAAGACGCCGCGAAGAATCCGGACTACAGGCTTTCGATCGAGCGTTTGAAGAAAATGGGAAAAAGAACATGGGCTGATTCCGGCTGGCGCTTTTGGCGCGATGCGAACCGATTGGGTCAAAGCGCTGGCCCGATCCCGCGAAGATGGAAAACAAAGACGCGAACGGCGTCGCACATTATCCGGGCTGGAGCTTGCCCGCCCTAAAATATCTCTATGCGGAGCGTAAGATCACCGCGTCAGGTCACGAAACAACGGATACCGATCCTGGAATGGCCACGACAAAGGATAATTACTCCCTCGAAACTTACATTCTGAGCACGAACCATTATCAGATCGAGCTGCTCACCAATCTCGATCGAGTTCCCGAATCCCAAAGGCGGCTCAGGATTCCCTGCGCGGGTATTTGCGATTCTGCCGTAATTTGACGCACACGCGGCGCGACGCTAATCGCAGACTCGATGGATTTGCTCGATGAACTAGAAAGTCGCGTTGTCTGCGGCCACGGGGCGAATGGGAACATTACTGCTCGATCGCGGTGTGCTGGTACCGAAATGTAAAATGCTATGCTGGCGCAGGCTTTTCGAGTTTAGACTCGACCCCTTTCCTGGTCGAAAATGTGCTCGGTCAGTTGACCGAAAGTCGCGGCGCGAACGAAGATAGGCTTTGAATCATGCACATCACGGACATCATGCGGGGGGATTCTCCTACGTTTTCGTTCGAGTTCTTTCCTCCGAAAACGCCGGAGGCGGCGGAGATTCTCTACCAAACGATTCGCGATCTCGAATCGTACATGCCGCACTTTATCAGCGTGACTTACGGTGCCGGTGGTTCAACGCGAGATTTAACCCACGACCTTGTCGAGCGCATTCAACAGACAACAAAACTGGACCCGATCCCCCACCTGACGTGCATCTGCCACAATGAAGATGAGATCGAAGCGATTTTACTTCGATACGCGAGGTCGGCGATTGGAAATATCCTCGCGCTCGGGGGCGATCGGCCGCGCGACATCCCCTACGATAAATCACGCGATTCGTTCCAACACGCGGTCGATTTGGTTAAGTTCATTCGCCGATTTAACGAATCCGGCGCGCATCCGGATCGCCGTGGTTTCGGGATCGGCGTCGCCGGTTTCCCCGAAGGACATCCCGCGACGCCGAATCGATTAGTCGAAATGGATCATCTCAAAGCCAAAGTGGACGCCGGCGCCGACTATATGGTCACACAACTTTTTTTCGACAATCGCGACTTTCTCGATTTCCGCGAACGCTGTGCGCTCGCCGACATCCGCGTCCCCATTATCGCCGGCATCATGCCTGTTACCTCCTTGAACGGATTCAAACGCATCGCCGAGCTCGCCGGCGGCGCGCGGTTCCCGGCCAAGCTTCTGCGTGCTCTTCAACGATGCGAGAACGATCCTGAAATGGTCAGGCGCGTCGGCGTTCACTTCGCCTTGGAACAATGTCACGATCTCTTGGATAACAACGTGGCCGGCATTCACTTTTACACGCTCAATCGCTCCGACGCCACGCGGGTAATTTTTGACAGCCTCGGCATTCCGCGTCGGCGGAAACGCACAGGTCCCGACCGTTTAGTCGAGCGATACCACGTCTAACACGCGTACGATTCATACGGTCTGCGATGCGGTGGTTGGAAGGAGCTTACAAGGACCATTCCGCTGTCAAAGTCGGTCTATGACGTGGCGTGGATCGAGTTAATCTCGATCATCAAACACTGAACGCCGGATACAGCAAGGCCGGCAACCCGTTGAAAGCGAAGACCAATTTGTCATCGGCTGCACTTTTAACCCGTAGCGCAAATGCAGCGGCTCGAACGCAAAGTTGCCGCAGGGGCGCAGTTTTTTATGACACAGCCGGTCTTCGATGTCGATCTTGTCCGAGAGATGCAGCGTCGAAGCAGCATTTGCGCGTGCCACTTTTTACAGGCGTATGGCCGTTATTTAGTTCACGCCAGGCAGAATTTCTGCATCATGAAGTGCCGGGAATTATTGTTCCTGATTCGGTGCGCGCTAAGTTGGCAGTACTGGATGACAATCACGAGCGCGCATACGGGATGCAAGTTGCCGAAAAGATTATTGCTGCAGCACTCCGATATTTCCCTGGCCTCTACTTGATCACACCGTTTCTCCATTATAAAGCCACGACAGAGCTGGCGAAATTTGCGTGGAGCTTATGAAACGGGCACAATCTCAAGATGCTCGAAATCCGTCGTGCGATCTACTGGCAACTGGCGGGATTGGCGATTGCAGTCGCACTGGTTTCCATGCTTTCAGGCTTTTTTCCGGTAGTCGATTTTGTCGAGGCGCTCCAAGAGCGGGTGATGCGTTGGGGCGCGTTGGGCGCGATCTGCTATCCGCTGCTTTTTGCTGTTTGTAACATTCTCCTGCTCCCCGGCGGCGTCCTAGCCGTCGGCGGTGGCTTTTTTTTTGGGCTGTGGTGGGGTTTTCTCGTCGTGTTCGCGGGCAACATCATTGGCGCGGCAATTTCGTTTGCCTTGAGCCGGTGGGTGACCGGGCAATGGTTTCGGCAAAAGCTTTCGCAGAGCCCCACGTTGCGCGCGTTGGAGCCGGCCGTGCAGCGTGAGAGTTGGAAGATCGTTCTCTTGAGTCAGTTGCATCCGCTTTTCCCAACCAGCTTGTTGAACTACTTTTATGGATTAACGCGAATTCCGTTTCGCACTTACATGATTTGGGCCTCACTCGGGCGAGTGCCGGGGCTTTTTTTATATGCGTACGTCGGAACCTTGGGCCAACTTGGACTTAGAATCATACGAGGGAAGAGTGAGCCGCGCATGATCGAGTACTGGACGTGGGGAGGCGCGTTTCTAACGACAGCGTTGCTCTTACTGGTTCTGGGCCGCATTGCATCTCGAGCCGTGCATGCGGGACATGAGAATGAAAAGCCAGCAGCGTCCGAGAATGAAAAGAGCCAAGGAAAAGAGAGTGTTGAACACCGTGCTATATTATAAGTGATTCTATCTAAATTACTTATGTTATGAACCGTTTTACTGCCGAGCCTCAAAGCGCACATGACGGTGCTTGCCTTTGAACAACGGCTAAAAACTATTGGAGCAAATTGGAAAATGTTTAGACTGCCGACCAAATACGACGTCGTAGTGGTGGGGAGTGGCCACGCTGGAATTGAAGCGGCGTTGGCGGCGGCGCGCCTCGGGTGCCGCACGTTGATGTTGACGCAAAATCTGGATACAATTGGCCAAATGTCGTGCAATCCGGCCGTTGGGGGCTTGGCGAAAGGGCACATTGTTCGCGAGATCGATGCCATGGGCGGCGCAATGGGACTAAACGCAGATGCAACGGGAATCCAGTTTCGCATGCTCAATAGGGCGAAGGGCCCCTCCGTGCGAGCGCCACGGGTCCAATGCGACAAAAAAGCTTATCAATTTCGCATGAAAGCCGTTTTGGAGTCCGCAGAGAACTTGGATCTGAAGCAGGCGACAGTGGCGAACGTACTGACAAGTGATGGCAGGGTGCTGGGGGTCGAAACAGACCTCGGGTTAAGCATTGCTGCGCAGAGCGTTATAATTACATCCGGCACTTTCTTGCGCGGACTGCTACATGTAGGCGAAAACAGCAAGCCTGGCGGACGCATGGCTGACACGAGTTCAGGATTAAGTGAAAATCTTCGACAACTGGGATTTACGGTAGGCAGATTCAAGACCGGAACACCATGTCGGATCAATAGGCGCTCGATCGACTTCTGGCAGTGTGAAATTCAGGTGGGAGATGAGCCGCCTCCTCGTTTCGCGTTTTACTCCGAGGATAGAAAATCCAAAGACGCCATATTTACTCTAAATTTCGACGAACGGGGCGAGTTCCATGTGGAACAAATCCCGTGCTGGATTACCCACACGACGCGGAAAACGCATGAGATAATTAGAGCCAATTTGCATCGGTCACCGCTTTATTCCGGCCAGATAAAGGGAACCGGACCACGATATTGCCCATCCATCGAGGATAAGGTCGTAAGGTTCTCAGATAAAGCTTCCCACCAGCTTTTTTTAGAGCCTGAAGGCCGCCACACGGAAGAGTATTATGTCAACGGAATTTCAACGAGCCTACCATACGATGCGCAGCTGGAATTTTTGCATTCGATACCTGGTTTGGAGGGTGCTGAGATCATGCGACCGGGATATGCGGTGGAATATGATTTTTTCCCTCCTACTCAGCTTTTTCCGACTTTAGAAACCAAGTTGATCAAGGGGCTCTATTTTGCTGGCCAGGTAAATGGCACGTCGGGGTACGAAGAGGCGGCGGCGCAAGGCCTGATCGCGGGCTCCAACGCTGGACTGAAAGTGCAGGATCGCTCGCCGATTGTCTTGGATAGAAGCCAAGCGTACGCTGGAGTCCTTATCGACGATCTTGTCACAAAGGGCACCGAAGAACCGTATCGAATGTTCACAAGCCGGGCTGAGGAACGCTTGTTTCTGCGGCAGGACAACGCTGATCAACGATTGACGAAACTGGCATTCGAAGCAGGGCTGATAACCAACGGACGCTGGATGCAATTTCAGCGGAAACTGCACCTTCTGAATTACCTGTGGCAATTGGCAATCGAGACGAAGCTTCAAGGTATCCCCCTTTGCCAACTACTAAAGAGGCCGGGTTTCGGTGTCCGGCATATGCCTGAGGAAATCCGGAGCCTGGCCCCAACCGAGATTTGGGAATTGGTTGAGACCGACGTGAAGTGCCGGGGTTATGCGGTGCGGCAGACGGGACAAAATCGAGAGATTGCTCGCCGAAGTTTTCAGCGCATCCCAGACGCGCTTGACTACGCGAAAATAGCCGGCTTACGCTCCGAGACGCGCCAGAAGTTAGCAGCCATCCGCCCGTCCTCATTAGGCCAAGCGGCCCGGATCAGCGGAATAACCCCTGCTGACATTGCAATAATATCTATTTGGTTGAATAAGAACGTATTACAGTGCAGTGAAGCAAAGGACGGCCGAATCTCTTTGGCCAAGGAGGCCGAAGCTTCGAGTTGACCGCGATGCTAAGATTCGCCGCCGTCGCTCTCGTAAGTTACCTGCTCGGATCGATTCCTGCAGGCTACTTGGTCGGCCGCATCGCCGGAATCGACATCCGTAAGGTCGGAAGTGGCAATATCGGGGCAACGAACGTGACCCGGACATTGGGACGGCGATATGGCTATCTTGTTTTCGTCGTGGATTTTGCGAAAGGTGCGGTCGCAGTTTGCATCTCGATCTTATTAAACCAGCATGTCGAGCCCAAACCAAGATCTACCGAAATATATGGGATAGTCGGCGCGGTTTTTTGTGTGCTGGGACATGTGTTTCCGATTTGGTTGAAGTTAAAGGGAGGAAAGGGCGTTGCCACTTCAGCAGGGGTACTCTTTGGCTTGATGCCTTTGGCGGCGCTAATCGGTGGTGTAGTTTGGGTGTTTACATTTGAGGTGACCCGCTATGTTTCGGTCGCGTCCGTTACGACTGCAGTGATATTGCCGGTGGCTGTGCTTGGCCTGATGCACGCAAGACATACCAACGGAATGGAGATGTTCTATTTCTCTCTCTGCTTGGCTGCGGTTGTGGTCTTTCGTCATCGCTCCAATCTCTCTCGTCTGGTGCATGGCACCGAGCCACGGTTCAAACGAAAGTGAACATCGACAAAACCGCTATCATTGGAGCGGGTAGCTGGGGAACAGCTTTGGCGTGGTTATGGGGAAGAGACGGGCGACAAATTTCTCTGTGGGGCAACAGCGCCGGACGTGTCAAGCGCATGCGAAAGACGCGCGAAAATAGCGATTATCTTCCAAACCTTAAATTACCCGATTCGGTAACGGTTACACACGAATTGCGGGACTGCGTCCATGCTGACCTGCTCGTTTTTGTGACGCCTTCGACCGTCTTGCGTACAATTGCGATGCGTTTGAAAGGAGCGCTCGGCACAGGTCAAGCTGTGTTGCTCAGTTGCACGAAAGGGATCGAGCACGGCACTGGGATGCGCATGAGCGAAATTCTCGGGAAAATTTTTCCGGACCATGCAGTGGCGGTGTTATCGGGACCAAATCTCGCCGCGGAAGTAGTGCGCAATGTGCCGACTGCGACGGTAATAGCCTGTCGGAACCCTGAATGCGCCGCAGATCTGCAAGGTTTTCTCGGGAGTTCGCGTTTTCGAATATATACTACTGAGGACGTCACCAGCGTTGAGCTGGGCGGCGCGTTGAAAAATGTTTTCGCGATCGCAGCTGGCGCGAGCGATGGGCTTGGTTTGGGCGATAACACTAAGGCGGCATTAGTCACTCGTTCACTCGCCGAGCTGATTCGGCTCGGAAGCGCGATGGGTGGAAATTTCAGAACATTCTATGGTTTGAGCGGCGTCGGCGATTTAATTGCGACCTGTTTTAGCAGGCACAGCCGCAATCGGCGCGTTGGCGAACATCTTGGTCGCGGGCAAACGCTCGAGCAAATCACGTCGGCGATGCAAATGGTGGCGGAAGGAATTCCAACGGCGAGGAGCGCTTTCGAATGCGCACGAAAACTCAACATCGACACGCCGATCACCGACGAAGTTTACGCTTTGCTTTACGAGGGGAAAACGCCAGTCCAAGCGATGCAGGATCTTCTCGAGCGCGACCAAAAAGCGGAGCAAGCCTAAGAAATGGACAATTGCCGGCAGACGTGGCCGATCGCCGTCGGATACAATTCATGCTCCGCGGTCTGAATGCGCGCATGAAGGCGTTCAGCAGTATCGTTAGGTAAAATCGGCACCTCGCGTTGCTCGATAACATCGCCATGATCGATTTTTTCATCCACGTAGTGGACGGTGCAACCAGTCACTCTTTCCCCCGCAACGAGCGCCTGTTTCCACGCCTCGAGCCCGGGAAATTTCGGCAAAAGAGATGGATGAATGTTTACAATGCGACGCGGAAACGCATCCAGTATCGCTGATTTTAGAACGCGCATGAAACCCGCCAGAGCTACGAGCTCAACGTCGGCATCGCGAAGCATTCGAACAGCTTGGACCTCGGCTTGCGGTTCGAGTCGCGTGCGGAATCTGCCCGGCGGCAAGTAAGCGTTTGGAACCGAAAATTCCCGCGCGACGTCGAGGATCGGTGCGTCGAATACATCTGAGATGACGACGCGCGCCTCAGCCGCCAAGGCGCCGCTTTTGATACTTTCGAGAATTGCCCGGCAGTTCGTTCCTTTTCCTGAACCAAGAATGCCAAGCCGAACCGATCTCATCTTCCGGTCTTTCGGAGTTTTTCCAGCAAGAGTGACGTGGAGTAACCTTTTTCAAATGGAATGATACGAATTTCCGCGCCGATTTTTCCCAGAATTGCGCTCTCATCCGCATTCAACGTTTCGGAAGTGTAGTCTCCGCCTTTGACATAAACAGCGGGCATGCTTGCGGAGATAAATTGAGTCGCGCGCATCTCTGGAAAAATCGTGACGAGGTCGACGCATTCCAGCGCCGCAAGCACCTCCGCGCGGTCTCTCTCAGTATTAATGGGACGCCCGATTCCTTTCAGTTCGCCGACTGAACGATCCCCATTTAAGCCAACTGCTAATAAATCACCGAGCGCGCGCGCAGCTTGCAAGTAACGCACATGACCCACATGGAGCAAATCAAAACAGCCATTCGTGGCGACGAGTTTTTTTCCCGAAGCACGCAACTGCTTTGCGCGCTTAGCCAGTTCATCCATATCCATGATTTTTGTGTTCATCGCTTGCTGACGACAAAGTCTAACGCGCGAGGAAGAATTTGGAAAACGGTTGGCTCATTGCCGACCAGTTCACCGTCGGCATTGAACCACATTCCCGGCTCCGACCGAACTGAGATCTTCTTTGCACGCCGAAAAGTGACGGAATCACCGGAGAGATGCTTGCCCAAGAGCATTTCCGCAGCCAGCAGCGCCGTTTCCGCCGCGGAGCGTTTCGGTACCAGAACAACATCGAGCAATCCATCGCTAAGATCTGCTTGAGGCGCGATTGGTAGTCCGCCAGCAACGAATCTTCCATTCGCAATGATGACATTGTAAAGGTCGAGCACGAGCTTTTCTGAGTCGTCACAAATCACTGTGGTACGGTAGGCATGCAATTCCGCCAGCGCCGCTGCGGCGCTGCGCAAATAAGCAAGCGGGCCCCAGGCTGATTTGACTGCAGGAGTTAACTTCTCATCAACGACACCGCTGAAGCCGCCAGATGAAGCATTCACGAAGTACCGTGTGCGCTCACTCGTCATGCGGACGAGATCGATCCCCTCGGTCATTTTAGCTCGCAAGATGTCGATGGTAGCGTCGACGTCTCCCGTCAGTCCAATTAACCGCGCAAAATCATTTGCGGTACCCAGTGGCACAATTCCCACGCAGACCTGGTGCCGCTGGCGTGACGCGGTAATTCCGTTGATGACTTCGTTCAGCGTTCCATCACCACCCGCCGCGATGACGTACTTGCATCCGGCGCGGACCGCCTGCCGCGCAAGCGTTTTTGCTTCGCCTGCGCGTTGAGTTACGCGCACTTCCTTCGCATCGAGTGGGGCAAGCTGTTTTAACCGAGCGTTCAAATTCCCAATTGAGCCCGCGATTGGATTGACGATGACGTACGGTTTCACGGTTTCGGGTGGGCTGAACTTTCTTCATCAACCAAGATTCACTTTTGTCTTTCGCCGATTTGCGCCAAGTTGCGAATCGGAATCGCTATGCTCAGAAGAAATTCCAAACAGCGCCGGGGCAAATCTAAATTCACAGGTGGTTTTTGTATTTCGAACGGACCAATCATCTCCCAGGATAACGAGCGCGAAAGAGACGTGGGCGAGTTCGATGATGTCGGGCTTCCGCGGGTTCACGGGGCGTCGATGTTATTCGCGATCGCGCGAGACCCACGAACAATCTTCACCTGTTGGAGCATCGATTGGCCAACGATCTTTGCGAAGACGATGCCGGTAGATCGGCAGGTGCATCTTCGCGTGTATCGCGCAGACGCTGTGGAGGAAAAGAGCTTGGCCGTCGAACCTATGGCCGGTTATTGTTACATCTCAGTTTCGCGACCGAGCGGCTCGTATCACGTCGGGATTGGATATTATCAACCGGCAGATGTTTGGCATTCAGTAGCGGTATCCGCTGATGTAAGCATGCCGCCCGACAAAGTCACAGAAGGTGTAGATGTCGATCTTGCCACGATTCCATTTCACTTCAGGTTCCAGCGGCTTCTCGATTTGTTCGGAGCAGCGAATGGCGATGCATTGGCCACGGTCATCTCGCGATTTCAAACGCGCGCATTGAGTAGCGGAAGGTACGAGAAGTTGAGCCCCGAACAGCGCAAAATTCTCCGGCTGGGAGATGTTGCACTCTCCGAAATCGCCGACGCACGGCGCGCCTTCAATCAGATCGATAGCGAAAAGCTCGCAAGGCGCACCCGTGCGCTCCTCGGCCTCGGCTCGATCAGTTCATCACGCGGATTCGAAGGCGACTGGGCCTCAGCTGGCTCGTAAGTCTAAATAGATGACCCTCGCCGTCCTCCCCTTAAATTCGCGAAGCGCTTTTGCCGTCGCTAATGATCCGCCTAAACGCGCGGCTGAGCGAGTTTGCTGCGGCGGACGCCATAGAAAAAGTAAACGAACATGCCGATGACGAACCAGATGATGAGCCGTTCCCATGTTCGCCACGGGAGAGAGACCATCAAATAAAGCGCCGACAGCGCGCCCAGTGGGGCGACGATCCACACTGCCGGTGTTTTAAATGTACGCGGCAGATCCGGCTCGCGAATCCGCAGCACGAGCACCCCAATTGAGACGATCACGAACGCCAGCAACGTGCCGATGGAAACGAGGCTACCTGCTTCGCGCACGGTGAACAGCGCCGCAAAGAAAGCGACGACAACGCCAGTCACTATCGTCGTGATCCACGGAGTGCGGAATTTTGGATGAACCCTGCTCACGAACTTTGGTAGCAAACCGTCATCAGCCATCGTCCAGAAAATTCGCGACTGGCCCAGCAGCATCACCAGGATGACCGAGCTGAGGCCTGCGATGGCGCCCAATTTGATCGCGCCAGCCATCCAGCCCATTCCACCGTGGTCGGCGGCCACGGCAATCGGGTCCGGGACATCTAGTTGCGGGTACGGCACGATGCCGGTGGCCAGCGCCGACACCGCGATGTAGAGCACGGTGCAGATCAAGAGCGAGCCGATGATGCCGATCGGCATGTCGTGCTGGGGATTCTTTGCTTCTTGCGCTGCCGTACTGACAGCGTCGAAACCAATGTACGCGAAAAACACAATCCCAGCGCCCTGCATGACGCCGCTCCAGCCGAAATGCCCGCGCGCGCCGGTGCTCGGGGGGATGAACGGATGCCAGTTGGCGGGATTCACTGCGTGAGCTGCGCCGATGATGAACACCAGCACGACCGCCACTTTAACAAACACAATGACATTATTGACTGTCGCCGATTCGCGAATGCCGATCACTAGCAGCAGCGTGACGACGGCGATAATGATGACCGCTGGCAGATTGAAGATGGCCGCGACCTGCGTTCCATCGGCCAAAGTAATGAGCGTCCCACGCGCCGCCGATAACTCGGGCGGGATGTGAATGCCGATATCGCGCAGAAACGAGACAACGTAGCCCGACCAACCGATAGAGACTGTGACCGCACCGAGGGCATATTCCAAAATTAAGTCCCAGCCGATAATCCACGCGAAAAGTTCGCCGAGGGTAGCGTAGCCGTAAGTGTACGCGCTGCCGGCCATCGGCACCAGGGACGCGAACTCGCTATAGCAGAGCGCCGCGAAGATCGAGGCCACGCCTGCGAACACGAACGATAAAACCACGGCCGGCCCCGCGTTCTGCGCCGCCACAGTGCCGGTGAGCACGAAAATGCCGGTTCCAATGATCGCGCCGATGCCGAGCGCCGTCAGGTTGGTCGCGCCGAGCGCCCGTTTTAGGCGATTGTCCGTGAGCGCATCTGCTTGCAGTTGGGTGACACTTTTTCGTCGAAGTAGATTCATTGAGCGAAATTGTTTTGCGCTGTGCTAATCGGGATCGCCCTGGAAAGTCAAGCCGCCGGTGATTTTTTGCCCAGAAATTTCCAGAGAAAATAGATCGGCACGCCGCTGATCACGATCAACAATCCCGGCCACGTTGTTTGTACTCTGTAGGCGAGCAGGACGAGCATGATCGCCGTGGCGCCCACAATGTAGAGAGCGGGCAGAATCGGGTACCCCAGCGCGCGGTACGGCCGTTCCGCCTCTGGCCGCGTTCGACGGAGCACGAACACGCCTGCAATCGTCAACACATAAAAAATCAGCGCGGCGAAGATAATGTAATCCAGCAGGTTGCTGTAAAGATTACCGTAGGTGACCGCGCCCGTTGCTGCGTCAACGTTTCGCGTACGCGGCAGCACGAGCAACGCCGTCCAGATCCCCTGAAGCACCAGCGCGATTGCCGGCACGTGTTTCGAATTGAGTCGAGCTGTCGCTCTAAAAAACAAACCATCCTGTGCCATTGCGTAATACACCCGCGCGCCGGCGAGAATCAGCCCGTTGCAACAACCGAACGTGGAGATCATGATCGCCACAGCCATGATGCCGGCTCCCGCGCCACCGAACATCACTTCCATTGCCGCTGTGCCGACGCGATCATCGGGCGCGTGCTGGATTTTGTCCAGCGGCAGTACGCAGAGATAAGCCACGTTGGCGAGCAGGTACAACGTGATTACCAATCCGGTGCCGAACAAAAGTGAGAGCGGAATGTTTCGCCGGGGTTCGCGGACTTCACCGGCAGTAAACGTAATGTTGTTCCAAGCGTCCGCGGAAAAGAGCGAGCCGACCTGGCCAACGCAAATTGCGATCAACATCCCTAGCGCACCGCCCGTCGCAGAAACCGCTCCAATGAACGGGAGATCCGATGTGACTGGAGAAACCGCGGTCGGCGTCCAGAAATTCGCGAAATTCGCATGGAGCGCGCCAGCATTGCGCCCGAGGAAAATTCCAAGCACGACCAACGCGAAAAGCGAAAGCGTTTTCGCCGACGTGAAAACGTTCTGGATGAGCTTGCCTAACGAAAGGCCGCGCGTGTTCACGAATGTCAAGAGAACGATGATCACGATCGCGACCAACTGCTGGGTCGAAAGGCTGATCGCGTAGCGCTGCGAGAGCATGATCGGCGGAACAATCCATTGCGTCGGCGACACTGTGCTGGTGAACACGCCGAGAAAGCGCGCGAACGCCACCGCCACGGCGGCGATTGTTCCGGTCTGAATCACGAGGAACAGCGTCCAGCCGTAAAGAAATCCCCACAGCGGACTGTACGCCTCGCGCAGGTAAACGTATTGGCCGCCGGCGCGGGGCATCATTGCGGCGAGCTCGCCGTAGCTGAGGGCGGCAACCATCGTGAGCACGCCGGTCACCGCCCACACGACAAGCAACCATCCGGCAGACCCAACGAGCCGCGCAATGTCGGCCGACACAATGAAAATTCCCGAGCCGATCATCGAGCCAGCCACGAGCATGGTTGAATCGAGTAAGCCCAGTCCCCTGACGAGTTTTTGCTCGGCTACAGGTGTCTCAGTTATCGCGCTTGTCATTCGAGCCCGTTGGATTTGGCGGAGAGTTAATCATCAGTCAGGCGGATGAAGCAACGCCAAAGATTTGGTCGCCTCATTTTCTCCTTGAAGCGGTCGAAGCGCGAAAGCGCTTTCACGTTTTGTGAACCATGTTAATCTCCGCCGCGTGACGTTCTTCGACCATCTTCCCTCTGCCCGAAAGTTTTTGTCGATTTTGTGCACCAGCGCGGCGCTTGTTGCCGAATTGCCCGCTGCGCCGCAGCAATCTTCGGCACGAGCGACTCCGCAATTTGAGGCGCTGCCGTTGGTGCGTTCACGGCAAAATCATCTAATCGTGCGCGCTTTTATCAATGGCAAACGAGCGTGGCTTGGCGTCGACAGCGGTGCTCCCGTGAGCGCAATCGCTTTAGACCGCCGCGAGCATTTTCAGCTCAGGCCAATTACTGCAAAGTCGAACCTGCCGGCGCGCATTCAGATTAATGGCGCTTTCAATAATGTGGCGATCGCTCGTGAGCTACGACTCGGCGCGCTAAGTCTCGTAGATGAGCCGGTCGTTACCGTCAATCTTGGCAACTCTAGCGCTGTGGCGCGAATACGGCACGAGCAGGAAATCGACGGAATTATCGGGGCCGATATTCTTTTCCCAACCAAAGCGGTGCTGGATTGTCAACGGCAACTGCTGATCTTAAAAGTTGATCCAGATGTCGCTGGCAACGCACCGGGTTTCGACCGCCGTGGATTGCAGGCTGTGCCCATTCAAGTCAGTGACGGTTTCAATTTGTATGTGAATGGCTCTATTAACGGCAAACCCGCTAAACTCATGGTCGATACGGGTTCCTTTGCCACGCTGCTACATCGCTCTTTCGTTCGGCGAATGCGAATTCCGACTTACGAGACACAGTTTAGTTCTTCCGCCGTGAATTTGAGAGAGCGTGGGGTGTGGGTGGCGCGGATTCGCAAATTATCGGTGGGGTCGGTGGAGATCATTGGCAAGGAGGTGGGTGTCGTGGATCTGGAAGGCTTGATTCATGGCAGATTGTTGCCGGGTTCACCGCCCGTCGCTGGCCTACTGGGCGCGGAAATCCTCAATCGGCATCACGGCATTATCGATTTCGGTACGCGTACGCTTTATTTGAAAAGGTAGGGGACGGACCGCCGGGCTGGCCGGGATTGCACGCCTTGTACGTCAACGGCTTGGACAAAGTAGCGGATGAGGAAACTGTGAAGCAAAGGTAAAGCGCCCGCAGCATTTTAAATGGGAGCAAACATTACTCACGGAGGTTGTCTGTGCGGCGCAGTCCGCTATGAAGCAAGCGGCAAGCCTTGTAATATCACCCATTGCCATTGCGCGGATTGTCGCAAGATCACACCTGGATAGAGGATCGATTGCCGTGGATTCAACTTGTTGACGACTTGCCGCGATATGGGCGAACCAGAAACAAATGATCTTGTCCCGACGCGTCCGACGCGTCTTGGCGCATTGGCGATCGGAGCACAAGGCATTGGAGCTTTAGCCGTCGGCGCGCTCGCGCTTGGCGCACTTGCTTTGGGTGCAGTTGCAATTGGCCGGCTCGCGATTGGCCGGTCAAGAATCAAAAGGCTCGAGATCGACGAACTCGTAGTACATAAGCTTCTCGTCACTGACTCGCTGGAAATACCTGGCGACCGCCAGGCTAGATCCGGGTAGAAGATCGAAAGATTCGCGCCATCACCGTGTATCCCATCACACAAAGTTTCGTCTTAGGCGCGGGGCTCGGCATCCGACTAAAGCCACTGACGGACGATTTGCCCAAACCGCTCGTCCCAATTTTTCAAAAACCGCTCATCACCTTCGCGCTCGATCATTTGATCGAGCTCGGAGTGAGCAGATTCATCATTAACACGCACAGGCTCCCGGAAGTGTTTCAAAACTCTTTTGGCGAGAACGGCTATGCCGGCCATTCGGTCACATTGGTTCATGAGCCCGTCCTGCTTCAAACCGGTGGCGGTATCAAGAATGTGGAACGCTATCTTGGCAGCGAGCCGTTCGTTACTTACAGCGGTGACATCTTAACGGATATGGATCTGCAACCGTTGATCGACGAACATTTTCGTCGCGGAAATGACGTCACCCTTGCATTGCGCCAAACCCGTTTCGCTCCGGGTGTGGCTTTCCGCGATCACCGCGTCGTCGATATTTCGAGCAGGTACGGCGTAGCCGGGAATTACGATTTTGCCAACATCGCCATTTGGAATCGGGAGATTTTCCAGCGAATCCCGCCGCACCGAAAAATTTCTTTCATTCCAATTATTGGGGATTGGCACCACGTGAAGACGCCGGACTGGCGATTGTCGATCCATAAAACCGCAATTGTCGATCCAAGCGCGCAGTTGCGTGGCTGGACAGTCGTCGGGCGGGATTGTCGAGTTGGAGCGGGAGCGATTCTGGAAGACACAATTTTGTGGCCCGGTGCAGAAATTGCTTTCAAAAGTTACCTTCAGGGTTGTATTGTCCGCTCCAAAAAAAAAGCCAGCGGCATCCATCGCAACATCGACATCTAACTTATGAGAACCGACCTTCTTCTTCGGCGAACGCGGATGCATTTCCCGCGCTTGGATGTCGATCAGATAAGAATCAGGCCAATCGAAAAAGGAGGATCGGATCGAAAATTTTATCGAATTCGCTGCTCCCCGGAGCAGACGCTGATTCTGGTTAAATATAATCTGGAACGCGATGAAAATCGGCATTACGTCCAGATCGCGAGATTTCTCGATGAGCGCGGAATTCGAGTGCCCAAGATTTATTTTGACGATCCAGCAGAGGGCCTCGTCTGGATCGAAGACCTGGGCGAAAGCGATCTTTACAGTTATCGCCGCGAAAACTGGCTCGTCCGCCGCGCGTTTTACGACTCGGCGCTCGATCAAATTGCGACGCTACACAGTTTGCCGGAGTCGACCTGCGTCGAAATGAAAGAGTATTTGCCCGCAGAGTTCAACGCCGCGCTTTACGTTTGGGAGCAGAAGTACTTTTTCGAGAACTGTCTCGGTCGCTATTTCGGCGTAGACGACGGAAAGCTTGCTTCGCTGGCTACGTTGCCGGCGCTAAATCAAATCGCGGAGCAGCTTGCCGGCTTGCCGCGCGTTCTGGTCCACCGCGATTTTCAATCGCAAAACATAATCATCCGGAACGGGCAGGCTTATCTGATCGATTTTCAGGGAATGCGGCCCGGTTTGGCGGAATACGATCTTGCTTCATTGCTCTACGATCCGTATGTCGATCTAACGGAAGCGGAGCGCGCCGAGTTAATCGCGTACTATCGCGAGGAGCAGATCAAGAATGGAACGACAGTTAACGGCGAGTTCGATTCCAAGTTGCGGCTTTGCGCAATGCAACGTCTGATGCAGGCGCTAGGCGCTTATGGTTTTCTGGGACTCGTTAAGGGCCACAAACATTTCCTTAAACATCTGCCCGCCGCGATGAAATTATTGCGTTCCATTGTCGCCGAGCTCACCGGTCTCGATAAACTCGAGCGGACCCTCGAGGAATTGTTGGCGAGGTAAGGCGCGAAGACCGACGCGCCGAAATTCGGACGGTCTTCTTCGACTTTGCTCAGAGCGGCCTCACGTCCGTCCATCTTTTACCTCAGGAACGGATTAGTTTTACGCTCGGTGCCGATCTTTGTCGGTGGGCCGTGACCGGGAAGCACCGTCACATCGTCGCCGAGCGGAAATAATTTTTTCCTGATTCCTTCCAGCAACAGATCGATGTCTCCACCGGGCAGATCGCCCCGGCCCACGCTTCCCGCGAAAAGGACATCGCCGCCGACGAGCAAGTGATCTTTGCGCGAAAAAAAGCAAAGGCTGCCAGGGCAATGTCCCGGAACTTCCAGCGCGTGCATTTCCAAACCGAGAAATTTTCTCTCGCGCGTCTCTTCAATGAAAAAATCCGGTTCAACCGGCTCGATTTCCAGTTGAAATCCAAAACTGCGAAAGAATTCGCGATCGGAAATCATCGGCGCAGTGAGCCGGTGGCAACCGATTGGACAATCAAACTGTCGCTTGATCCTGGCGACATCCTGGACGTGATCGACGTGCCCGTGGGTCAGCAGCAGAAGTTTAAGATCTATCTTGTGTGATTCGAGCCAATCGCAAGCGCCATCGGGCGCATCGAACAGAATCCAGCCCTCTGGAGCCCTTAAAAGATAGCAATTCGTTTCAAAAATTCCGCCGCAAAAGCTCTCGTAAGTCATCGTGATTCATAGTATCTAACCCTGGCTACGGCTGAAGATGGGAGTTTTTACGAATAATTGAATGTTCCCAGTTCTCGATTGTCTCATTCCTACTCATATGTCGATCTTGTTTCACCATCTTGCGTTTCATCTTGAACTCTGCCAAGGTGGGAAACTGCAGAATTACCGATGAAATCACCGTTTCAGCGATCACTGGCGTATTGCGCCATCCTTTTAACAGCCACCATCGCGGCCCCACCAGCCGTAGCGACGTCGAAAGAAACGATCGCCATGTCGGTCGGGCGGCTTTTGGAGGAAGGCCATTACACCCGTCAGAAACTGAATGACGAGATCTCGAAGAAATTCCTTCAGACGTATCTTGAGCTGCTCGATTACAGTCATCTGTTTTTTACCCAAAAAGATGTCGATGAGCTCAATGCGAAATATGGCAACTCAATCGCAGGCGACGTTCTTCTCGGCACGCTGAAACCGGCTTACGAAATTTACGACCTCTACGCGAAGCGCGTTGACGACCGCGTCGCTAACATTAAAGAGCTGCTGAAGCAGCCGCTCGACTTTAAAACCGACGCGACCATTGAGCTTAGTCGCCAAAAATCGCCGTGGCCGAAAGATGAGGCGGAAGCCGATCAACTCTGGCGCGGTCGGGTCGCAAACGAGCTGTTACAGGAAAAACTAAGCGAGCATCCGATTGAGCCTGCTCCGCATCTGGTTGCGCGCCGCTACGATCGCCTTGCCCGAAATGTTCACGAGCAAGACAAGGACGAGCAAATGAAGCTTTTTCTCGACGCGCTCGCCCAAACGTACGACCCGCACTCCGAATATCTGAGCAAGGCAGACATGAAAAATTTCAGTATTAATATGGGCCTCTCGCTCGTGGGCATCGGCGCCATGCTTCGCTCGGAGGATGGCTACGCGAAAATTGAGAGCCTTGTCCCCGGCGGGCCGGCCCAAATGGATGGACGGCTGAAAGTAGGCGACCGGATTACCGCCGTGGCGCAGGCTCAGAGTGACTATGTCGATGTTCGCGAGATGCGGCTCGACAAAGTCGTCGAGATGATCCGCGGCAAAAAAGGCACACGTGTGCGCCTCCTCGTGATTCCGTCGGATGCAACCGATCCTTCCCGCCGGAAAAATGTCGAGCTCGTGCGCGATGAAATTAAGCTGAAAGATCAAGAGGCGCGCGCGGACATCATTATCAGGAAAGATGAGAACGGTAATCCTATAAAACTCGGCTGGCTTACGCTTCCGTCGTTCTACGCCGACATGGACAAGCACCAGAAGAGCACGACGCGCGATGTGCAGGCACTGCTCAAACGGCTGAAGAAAGAAAACATCGCCGGGCTTGTGATCGATCTTCGGCGAAATGGCGGCGGCTCGCTCGAAGAAGCTCTCTCCCTCACCGGCTTGTTTTTGAAATCCGGGCCGATCGTTCAGACAAAAGATTATAACGGAAGCATCAGAATTTCGTCCGATCCGGACCCTGGCATCGCCTATTCCGGGCCGCTGGTGGTTTTGACCAGCCGCCAAAGCGCGTCGGCCAGCGAAATTTTTGCGGCTGCGCTGCAGGACTACGGGCGCGCAGTGATTGTCGGTGACAAGAATACGTTCGGGAAAGGGACGGTGCAGACAATTCTTCCAATTGGCCGGTTCGCTTCGCTGCTTGGCAGCCATTCTGATGAAGACGGCGCGTTGAAATTGACCATCCAAAAATTTTATCGGGTCGCGGGTGGGTCGACACAACTGCATGGCGTGACCTCCGATATTGTGCTACCGAGCTTGAGTGATCTTCCCGAATTTGGCGAAGGCGCGCTAAAGAACGCCCTGCCATATGATGAAGTGCCCAAGGCGAAATACACGAAATGGTCCGACACGCATTCGCTGTTTGTCGACCAATTGACGCGACGCTCAGAGGAGCGAATCAAAAACGATCCCGAGTTTCACTACGTAATGGATGACATCGATCGTTTGCGTCGCAAGCTCGATGAAAATCGAATTTCGCTGAACGAAGATGTCCGAAAGAAAGAACTTGCGGACGATAAGCTGCGCAAAGAAATGCGTTCGAAAGAACGCCTGGCGCGGAACCAGGAAGAACCGCGCATTTATCGTCTGACGCTCGACACTGTCGACAAGCCGAATCTTCAATTGATCATGTATCCCGGAAAACTGGCCGAGGCGAAGAAGAACGGAGTTTTGCCGAAAGTTGACGCAGAAGCGGCCCCGGATGCGGATACGGATCTAATCGCTGGCGTCGGCGCTGGAGATGACACCAAAGAACCGGCCATCGACCCCGAGCGCGATGAGACGTTGAATATCCTGGGGGATCTTGTCGATCTTTCGCGGGGGCCAAAAACGGCCAGCACGAATCGCTGAGCCAGCAGGGATGCAGTAATTATCTCACCGCCATCCCCAGAATGGCGGAGGCGGAGCAAAGCGCGGATCAAAACGTGAGCCGAAGCGTGGGTCGGCAAATCTATTGTCTCGTCGCAGAAACGTAGGTTGCGATTGGCTCCAATAACGGCCGACCGGCGTCCTGCCGAATACAGTTACCGGAGTTCCGACACTGACTGAATTGAAGAACGGAATCGCGTACTGTTCTGGCATGCGGACACAACCATGCGACGCGGGATAGCCTGGCAGATATCCAGCGTGTAGTCCGTCGGCTCCGTTGAACCGCATGAAGTAATGCATTGGCGCAGGAATAAATTTTCCTCCGCGAGGAACCAGCATGTCCGCATCAGCGTCGGCTACTATTGTGTTCCCCCGCCCATCGACAATTTTTCCATACATGCTTGAGTAATGTGTTTGCTCTTTCTCGAGAATCTTGAATGAACCTGCTTTGGTGAGATGTCCATAACGGCCGCTTGAAATCGGCGATGCTAACACCGGTCGTCCGCCTTGAAGGAGATAAGCTCTCTGCTCCTCCAAATCGATCTCCACTGCAGTTTGCGCGCGCAACGATGTGGTCGCGCAGAGAAAAATGGACCACCCGACGATGAGCCTCACAGAAAGTTGAACCATCCCGCGGGGATAAAGTCGCATCGATTCACCCGCGCCGATGGCGCGCGTTCTCGTTCTGAGAGCACGTGCGCTTCGCGTGCACGCCCTACACCGCGATGGGGGCTTTGATCGCTGGATGCGGGGCGTAGCCGATCAGTTCGAAATCTTCGAAGCGGAAATCACGCATCTTTTTGATCGCGGGATTGAGTTTCATCCCGGGCAAAGATCGACAATCCCTGGTGAGTTGTTCGCGCGCTTGCTCGAGGTGATTCTGGTAGAGATGCAAATCGCCGAAGGTGTGAACGAAATCGCCAGGCCTAAGATCGACAACTTGCGCCACCATCATGGTGAGGAGCGAATACGACGCGATGTTGAATGGGACGCCGAGAAACAAATCGGCGCTGCGCTGGTAAAGCTGGCAACTCAACTCGTCGTCCTGCACGTAAAATTGGAACAGAACATGACACGGTGGCAGGGCCATTCTGTCGATCTCTGCCGGATTCCATGCGCTCACGATTAGTCGCCGGCTCTGTGGGTTCGATTTGATCTGGATGATGACGTTTTCGATCTGATCCACGCGCAGGCCGTTCCCGCCGCGCCAATCGCGCCATTGGGCGCCATAAACTCGGCCCAGATCCCCATGTTCGTCAGCCCATTCGTCCCAGATGGTGATGCCGTGTTCGTTCAAATAGCGAATGTTCGTATCGCCACGCAAAAACCAAAGCAGCTCGTAAATGATCGATTTGATGTGCAGTTTTTTTGTGGTGAGTAGCGGGAAATTTCCCCGCAAATCAAAGCGCACCTGCGCGCCGAAGATCGACAATGTGCCAGTGCCAGTGCGATCGCTTCGTGGCTGACCTTTCTCAAGCACCAGCCGGAGGAGATCGTGATATTGACGCACGTGAAATGGTTAACGCTTCCAGTGAGTTTTGCGAAAAGAAAAAATTTCTGTAGTGGCAACCGCACTGGCTACGTTGTTTTTGGTTCGCAGGCGACCCGCCTGCCTCTACGGGAGGCACTTCCCAGGTCGGTTCGCGCCGCATTGGCGCAGGAGGGGTTGCCGTCGGCGCTGAAAAAGAGTCGACCTGTCTCACTCCAGCATGTGCGCGATCGGCATTGTTTAGGCATTACATCCTCGCCAAGAGATATTTGCACCGGCTATCGCCATGCTGGCCCGGTACCTGCTTAGGACGTCCTTGGCCGAACTTCGCAACGGCGAATCCGTCCGTTGGCGGATATGACCAGAAAGGATTTCATTCTATGGCTAAAGTTTTAGGTATCGATTTGGGCACCACCAACTCCTGCATGGCCGTGATGGAGGGTGGCGACCCGGTAGTTTTGGAAAATAGTGAAGGCGCGCGCACGACGCCTTCAATCGTTGCGTTCACGAAAACCGGTGAGCGCCTGGTCGGCCAGGCCGCAAAGCGTCAGGCGGTGACCAATCCGCAAAACACGGTTTTTTCGATCAAGCGTTTCATGGGCCGCAAGTTCGACGAGGTGCACGAAGAAGAGCATCGCGTTCCGTACAAGATCGTGAAGGCTGCGAATGGCGATGCACACGTCCAAGTGGAAGTGAATGGGCAACGCAAAGCTTTTTCGCCACCGGAAATTTCGGCAATGATTTTGTCGAAGATGAAAGCCGACGCGGAAGCGAAGCTCGGCGAAAAAATCACGCAGGCGGTGATCACGGTGCCGGCGTATTTCAACGATTCCCAGCGAAACGCCACGAAGGACGCAGGCAAGATCGCCGGCTTGGAAGTGCTGCGCATCATTAACGAGCCGACAGCCGCGTCGCTTGCTTACGGTTTGGACAAGAAAAAAGACGAGGAGATTGCAGTTTACGATTTAGGTGGTGGCACGTTCGACATTTCCGTTCTCGAAATCGGCGATGGCGTTTTCGAAGTGAAGGCGACCAACGGCGATACGCACCTTGGCGGAGACGATTGGGATGCGAAGATCATGGATTGGATTGTCGCCGAATTTAAGAAGGACACTGGCATCGATCTAACGAAGCAGCCCGACGCGATCCAGCGAATCAAGGAAGAAGCCGAGAAGGCGAAGATCGCGCTCTCAAGTTCGCAGGAATACGAAATCAATCTGCCGTTCATCACCGCGGATGCGAGCGGTCCGAAGCACATTCAGAAAAAGCTGACCCGCGCGAAACTCGAGCAACTTACCGATTCGCTCGTCGAGCGCACGGTGCAGCCCGTCAAGGATTGCTTGAAGGACGCGAAAATTTCCGAACGCGACGTGAACGAGCTGGTGCTGGTTGGCGGTATGACGCGCATGCCGAAAGTGGTTGAAACCGCGCGCACTCTCATTGGCAAACAGCCTCACAAAGGCGTGAACCCGGACGAAGTCGTCGCGGTGGGCGCCGCGATTCAGGGCGGCGTGCTGAAGGGCGAAGTCAAAGACGTTCTCCTTCTCGACGTCACGCCGTTGACGCTCGCGATTGAAACCGCAGGCGGCGTGGCTACATCGATGATTCCGCGCAACACCACCATCCCGACCCGCAAGTCGCAAATCTTTTCGACTTACAGCGACAATCAGCCTGGGGTCGAAATCAAAGTGTTGCAAGGCGAACGCCCGCTTTCGCGCGATAACAAGAATCTTGGCACGTTCCACCTTGATGGAATTCCGCCAGCGCCGCGCGGCGTTCCGCAGATCGAAGTGACCTTCGACATCGACGCGAACGGCATCCTGCATGTCTCAGCGAAAGATCTCGGCACCGGCAAGGAACAAAAAATTTCCATCACCGGCAGCTCTGGACTTTCGAAAGAGGAAGTCGAGAAGATGCAGCGCGAAGCCGAAACACATGCCGACGAGGACAAGAAGGCGAAGGAAGCGATCGAGATCAAGAACAACGCCGACATGCTCGCGTATCAATGCGAGAAGCAGTTGAAAGAACTCGGTGACAAAATTTCCGGCGACAAAAAGAAATCCGTCGAAGACGCCATCGCCGCCGTGCGCGACGCCATCAATCGCAACGACACCGACGCGATGAAGCGGACGTACGACGATCTCCAGAACAAATTCCAGGAGGTCAGCGCCGAGCTTTACAAGCAGGCGTCTGCCGGAGCTGGCGCGCAAGCTGGTCCGCAACCCAGACCGGAAGCTGGCGCACGACCCGGCGGCGAAAAAGACGCTGGTAAACGCGGCGAAGGCGACGTTGTCGATGCGGAATTCGAAGTCGTTGACGAGGACAAGAAGAAGTAACGAAAACAATTTGCCGGTGGGCGTTTTGCAAGAAACGGTCGCCGGCACAACCCAACAAAAACCAGAAGGAGGAAATAAAACATATGGCAGTTAACGTTAAACCGCTCGGAGATCGGGTGCTGGTGCAGCCGATTGAAGAGAGGGAAGTGAAAAAAGGCGGGATCATCATCCCCGATACCGCAAAGGAAAAACCGCAGGAGGGCAAAGTTGTCGGTGCTGATCTCGAAATACGGCGGCACCGAAATCAAAATCGACGATGAGTCGTATCTGATCATGCGCGAGGACGACATCCTTGGCATCATCGGTTAACCGCAGGAGGAAAAATAACTATGGCAGCTAAACAACTACAATTCGATGAAAATGCGCGGCACACTTTGCTGCGCGGTATCGAGAAACTGGCGAAGGCCGTCAAGGCCACGCTCGGCCCGAGCGGTCGCAACGTCATTCTCGACAAGAAATTCGGCAGCCCCACGATCACCAAGGACGGGGTGACGGTCGCGAAAGAGATCGAGCTCGAGGATCCGTATGAAAATATGGGTGCACAGCTCGTGCGCGAAGTCGCTTCCAAAACTTCGGACGTCGCAGGCGACGGCACGACTACGGCGACGATTCTCGCGGAATCCATTTACCGCGAAGGTCTTCGCAATGTCACCGCCGGCGCGAATCCGACTTCATTGCAGCGCGGCATCATGAAAGGTGTCGATGCAATCGTCGAGGAGCTGAAGAAAATCTCCAAGAAAGTGAGCGATCGCACCGAGATCGCGCAGGTAGCGACCGTTTCGGCCAACTGGGACAAGACGATCGGCGAGATCATTGCCGACGCCATGGACAAGGTGGGCAAGGACGGCACGATCACGGTCGAGGAAGCAAAATCGATCGAGACCACGCTGGAAGTGG
>QHOM01000110.1 GCA_003218785.1 Verrucomicrobiota bacterium | reverse complement strand
GCAAGGCAAGCCTTACTCGGTTCGCTACGAAGCGGTCAATGCGATGTTGCTCAACGAGTTCCTCAAAGAACACAGCAAAGTGGAGCAACAGGAAGCGACCATCGCGCAACTGAAGAAGCAAGTTGACGCTCTCACGAAGGGCCTCCAGAAAGTGAGTGACCAGCTTGACCTGAGCAAACCTGCGCCGCAAACGGTCATGGTTAATCATTAGAACTGCGGAAAGCAGACAACACCGCGTTTCGCAATTAGCCGTCACGTTTCAGCGCGTGGCGGCTTTTTGTTTCACGTGTGACGCTTACCACTCTTTGAAATCGCCCGCGTGCTCGTGCGTCAGCGAATCCGTCCCGGGACGGATGGCCGACGCAGCGCGGGTTTTGCAACGCCTGATTTGCCCTTCGCACCGCGAAGCGGCTACAGGTTCGCGCTTGCTCACCCAATCTGCGGATGGCATCTTTGCCGTTTGTGCCGACGTAGCTCAGCTGGTAGAGCAGCGGTTTCGTAAACCGCAGGTCACGGGTTCGAATCCCGTCGTCGGCTGTCCTCTGTTTCGGATTTCGGATGGCGGATTGCTCGGACGTTCGATGTTGAAAAACCCGCTGGGCTATTTAATGGACGATCGGGCACGGCTCAGCTCGCCATTATGGTTGAATCCTTCATGCCTTGTGGATGGCTGCAGCGATCGGTGGCCGCGCTTTGTGCCAGTCGGTGCTCTGCTCGTAAGCATGCGCGATTTGCAAAATGCGCGCTTCGTCCAGCGCTTTGCCTAATAATTGGAGCCCGATGGGCAAGCGAAGCCCATCGACCTCAGCGAAGCCGCATGGCACGCTGATCCCACAAATTCCGGCGAGATTTGCTGGGCTGGTGAAGATGTCGGCCAGATACATTTGCAATGGATCGGCGCTGCGTTCGCCCAATTTAAACGCTGGCGTTGGTGAGGTTGGTGAAATTAACGCGTCAACTTTTTCGAAGGCCTTGGCGAAATCCTGGCGGATCAACTCGCGCACTTTTTGCGCACGCAAATAATACGCATCGTAATAACCAGAGCTCAAAACATAGGTGCCGAGAATGATCCGGCGTTTCACTTCTGGTCCAAAACCCTCCTCGCGCGTGCGGCCATAATGATCGAGCAAATCTTTTGGGTTCTCCGCTCGATAGCCGTAGCGCACACCATCAAAGCGCGCCAGGTTCGCGGAAGCCTCCGCCGTAGCCAGAATGTAATAGACTGCGGTCGCATAATCGGTATGCGGCAACGAGACATCGACAATCTCTGCGCCTAACGAATTCAGATGTTTCACCGCTGCATCGATCGCGGCTTTGACCTGGGGATTGGTCCCTTCGATCATGTATTCCTTCGCCAAGCCCAATCGCACGCCGCGCAGATCTCTTCCCAGCCCTGCCGTATAATCAGGCACCGGTTCGTTCAGAGACGTAGTTTCTTGCGGGTCGTGGCCGGCGATGGCGTTCATAATCAGCGCCGAATCCCGCACTGTTTTAGTTAACGGACCTACCTGGTCGAGCGACGAGGCGAACGCGACAACGCCGAAACGCGAGACGCGCCCGTAGGTCGGTTTCAGACCGACAACACCCGAGAGCGCAGCCGGTTGCCGAATCGACCCGCCGGTATCAGTGCCAAGTCCCCCGAAAGCTTCATCGGCCGCAACCGCCGCGGCTGAACCGCCGCTGGAACCTCCCGGCACCCGCGACAGGTCCCACGGGTTGCGCGTCAATTTCATGGCGGAATTTTCGGTTGAAGAACCCATGGCGAACTCGTCCATGTTGGTTTTGCCGAATGGAATCGCGCCTGCAGCGCGCAATTTCCGAATGACCGTCGCGTCGTAAGGCGCGCGATAACCGTGCAAAATCTTTGAGGCGCAGGTGCAGGGCTCACCCGCTACGCTGATGATGTCTTTGATCGCGATCGGCACACCGCCCAGCGGAAGATCGACATTCGCTTTCTCCGCCTCTTTGGCGGCAGCTTCAAAATCGAGTGAGAGATAAGCGTCGATTTCTCCATCGACATCTTGGATGCGCGCTCGCAAGACATCGATTACTTCGCGAGGCGAGACTTCCCGGCGACGCAACAGAGGTTGCAGATCGGCGATGTTCAGCGCGGGCAGATCTTTCCCCGTCATTCCACGACTTTCGTGACGATGAAAAGACCGTTCGCCTGGTGCGGCGCATTGCTCAGTGCCTGCTCCGCAGTAAACCAATCGCGTGGCGCGTCTTCGCGGAAAACGTTGAAAATTGGCACCGCGTGCGCGGCCGCTTCCATATGGCTAACATCCACCTCCCGCAGTTTTTCAGCGTACCGCAAGACGTCGCCGAGCTGCTTCTGGAAAAGCTCTGTCTCCGCGTCGGTCAGATTTAGCCGCGCCAGCCTGGCGATGTACGCGACATCGAGGTCGGAAGTTTTCGCCATCTTTATTGATCAAAAATGCAGATGGCTCATCAGCCAGATGACCACCACGGCAATCGCGATTACCAGAACCAGAAACAGCAACCGCCCCTCTCGTCGCTCTTTGCGAAGTGGACGCCGCCGCAGCGTGCTCTTGCTGTCATTCCCGTAACGTTTGTCTTGCGCGACCGACGCATCCAGCCGGCTATCGCGCGCGGTAGCGCGTATACGCAGTTCCTCCTGTTGCCGCCACCTGGCGACCCGGGGCGCCTCTGCGATCATGCGCTCCAATTTTTCGAGTCCATCGCGCAACTCTGCTTCCCGGCGGGCCAGCTCCTCCCGCCGTTGCCGAAACGGCGTAACCGATCCAGGCGAGCGACGAAACATCGCCATCACCGGCTGGCCATCCAGAAGAAAATAGCAAGGGCAATCAGGCCAAAAATGATTAGGGGCAAACTGAACGCGAAGCCGATTTGCATCCACTGGGCAAAAGAACGACCGCCATTGAGCTCGTAAGGGCCCGGCCCAATCTCCGGCAATGAGACGTCGCCTGCGTTTTCTTCAGTTGCTTGCAGCCGGCTGCGCTGCTCGCTGTACTCGGTGCGCGCGTCATCCACGGTGCTCAAAGCCCGGCTTAGTTCCTTGTGCAAATCGGCCGAGTTCCAGCTTCTTGGATCGATCGCTTCGATTAATTCCAGGTGCTGACCGAAACTTTCGCGAGTCGCGCGGATTTGCTCGAGCCGTTTCTGAGCGTTATACGCTTCGCGCTCGAGCACAACGAGCGAGCGTGTTAGCTTGTCGGTCATTTCAGTACGGCCGCGTTCTAATTCCTCTTGACGACGGCTCAGTTCTTCCAGCTCGCGCTTTTGTTTTTCGATCTGTTCCTGCTCGCGCTTGAGCTGAAGCAGTTGCTCCTGCGCTTTCTGTACTTGCAAATCCAGATGCTCGGAAGAGAGCGCTTCGTCGTCGCTCAATTCCAGCATCTGTTCAACCGGTCGAATTTTCTCTGCCATGACAAATCGTGACGCGTCCTCCAGGCTCGCTGTAGCGCCATATTAAATGGCTCACTTAAGAATTCCAGAGATTTCCAAAAGGAAAATTTTCATTTCGCATCGAATGGCACGGCGCGGCCGCCAAGCGCGCCGAGGATCGTGGACAAGCGGACCGCTCGGCGGTCCCTCCATACCGTTGGACTGTTTTCATCATCGTCCCGGCATCATTTCCAGCAGTATGCCTTTGAAATATTCCGATTCCGGCACGGTGGGAAGGACCGGATGATCGGGCGCCTGTTCGAAACGGCGAAGCCTGCGGGCTGAACGCCGCGCGTCCACGAGCGCATCAGCGATCACCTGGGCAAACGCATTTTCACTAACGTGGTGCGAGCAGCAAAACGTCGCGAGAATACCATCGCGCGACAGCAATTTGAAGGCGCGAACGTGCAACTCGCGATAACCCCGTATCGCGTCGCGCAATCCGCCCTTCGTCTTCGTGAACGATGGTGGATCGAGAACGATCAAGTCATATTGAGAGTGCGCTTTTTCGGCAGCGCGAAGGAATCGGAAAACATCCTGCTCGATCCATTCCACTTTCAGATGATTTTGCGCAGCGTTTCTTCTAGCGGCCGCGATGTTCGCTGAATTTTCTTCCACACCCGTGACCTCGGTCGCTCCGGCACGGGCACAAGCCAGTGCGAATCCTCCCTGGTTCGTGAAGCAGTCGAGCATCCGCCGGCCTTTGCCATATTGCGCAACCGTTTCGTAGTTCTGCCTTTGATCGAGGTAAAAACCGGTCTTCTGCCCGTGCAAAAGATCGACTTCGAACTTTAAGCCGCCGATTTCGATCTCGAATTGCGAAGGAGCCTCACCGCGCAAAACGCCGCTGTGCAATTCAAGGCCTTCCGCGCGACGAACCGACGCATCGTTTCGCTCGACGATCGTTGGTGGCGCAAGTTTGCAACTTGCGTCCGTTTGGTTGGCAGGTTGGAAACTTGCGCCACTTTCGAAAAGATCAACAACCACGTTCGCGATCAAATCTTTTCGTATGTCCATCGCGAGCGTGAGCGTTTGCAGCACGAAATAATCGCCGTACCGATCGATAATTACCCCTGGAAGTCCGTCGCTCTCGCTCCAGACGACGCGGCAAAGTTTTAGATCCATGTCTCGCCGCACACGGTATTCCGCCGCTTGCGCAATCCGTCGTTTGAAAAAATCCAGGTCAAGCTCCTGTTTCCGCCGCGAGAAACGGCGAGCCACAATCTGCGATTTCGAATTATAAATCGCGCTTCCGATCAAATGATCTTTGCCGTCTTTGAGTGAGATGACATCGCCGTCCGCAGGAGTTCCGAAAACCTTCAGCACTTCGCTGGAAAATACCCAATCGTGTCCGTGCAAAATTCGCGCACGCGGTTTGACGACGATTCCAGCCATGAAGTAATGATGTCGCACTTATGGCGGCCTCTCCACAATCCTTTGTCGATCTTCCCGGAATCAAGAAACTGCGCAGTGGAAAGGTGCGCGAGGTTTTTGATCTCGGCGAAACGCTCCTCTTCGTCGCCACTGATCGCTTGTCTGCTTTCGACGTCATTCTGCCGGAGCCGATCCCGCACAAAGGCGCGGTCCTGAATCAACTCTCTGCGTTTTGGTTCAAACGCTTCCATAAGATCGATAATCACTTCGTCACGGCGGATTTCGGCGAATTTCCTGAGGAATTACGATCGTTTCGCGCCCAGCTCGCCGGTCGCTCGATGGTTGTGCGAAAAGCGAAACCGTTGCCTGTGGAGTGTGTGGTGCGGGGTTATCTCGCCGGCTCCGGCTGGAAAGAATATCAGCAAACGCAAAGTGTTTGTGGCGAGAAATTGCCCGCTGGGTTAAAGCTCGCTTCGCAATTGCCGCAGCCAATCTTCACTCCGGCGACAAAGAGCGAGTCCGGCCACGATCTGAATATCACTTGGACGGAATGCCGCCGAACCCTGAGCGACGGCCAGGCGGAACACGTGCGCGATTTGAGTTTACAAATTTACGCGGCAGGTCGCGATCATGCCGCGCAGCGCGGGATCATTGTCGCCGACACCAAATTCGAGTTTGGCGTTGTCGATGGAAAATTGCTCCTGATTGACGAATGCCTTACGCCCGACTCATCGCGCTTTTGGCCGGCGGATCAATACGTTCTCGGGCAAAGCCCGCCTAGTTTCGACAAACAATTCGTGCGCGATTATCTCGAGACTCTTAATTGGGACAAGACACCACCGGCACCGTCGTTACCGAAAGAGGTGATCGCAAAAACTTCGGCCAAATACGTGGAAGCATTCGAGCGATTAACCGGCGAGAGACTGAGGTAGCACAGGCTTCCTTCAGTTCCGCGACCGACTTGTCGACCTTATCGCGACTGAAGTCGTTGATTGGCAAGTTCTGCACAATTTCCGATTGACCGGCGCGAACCCGCACCGGGAACGACGAGATCAATCCTTCCTCGACATCGTAACTTCCGTCGGAACAAACCGCCACGCTGTGCCAATCGTCGCCCGGCGTGTCGTTCGTGAGCGAACGGACTGTGTCCACGATCGCGTTCGCGGCCGAACCGGCGGAAGAAAGGCCGCGCGCCTTGATGACGGCTGCGCCGCGCTGTTGCACAGTCGCGATGAATTCTTCCTTCAACCACTTCTCATCGCCAATCACTTCCGGAGCCGGGCGATTGCCGATCCTGGCGTTATAGAAATCAGGATACTGCGTTGCAGAGTGATTTCCCCAGATCGTCATGTTAGTTACGTCGGTGATTTCGACGCAGGCTTTATGCGCGAGTTGGGCGCGCGCGCGGTTTTCATCCAGCCGCGTCATGGCGAACCAGCGATCCCGCGGAATTTCTTTTGCGTTGTTCATTGCAATCAGACAGTTCGTGTTGCAAGGGTTTCCAATCACAAGCACGCGCACATCGGCTGCTGCGTGTTTCTCGATGGCCTGGCCTTGCCCGATGAAAATTTTGCCGTTAATGCCGAGCAAATCTTTCCGTTCCATACCGGCTTTTCGAGGAATGCTGCCGACCAGCAGCGCCCAGTTGATGTCGCGAAACCCTTCGTCGAGATCAGCGGTCGGCACTACCGATTCGAGCAGTGGAAAAGCGCAATCGTGCAATTCCATCACCACGCCATCGAGTGCGCCGAGCGCATTCGGGATCTCGATCAGATGCAGCGTGAGCGGTTGATCCGTTCCGAACATCTCTCCGGAAGCGATGCGGAATACTAGTGAGTAACCAATCTGTCCGGCAGCGCCAGTGACAGCGACTTTAAGCGGCGATTTCATGATTTTAATTAGCCACGGATGAACACAGATGGAACACAGATTTTTGAGGTAGGCATGCCTCTCCGAGGCGTGCGACGAGTTTTTGTCTGCAGCGCATTCGTCCTGATGAAAGTCGGACGTTTCCGAAAAACGTCCCTACCTGGATAGAATTCACACTAAGTTCTCCCGCTTTTTTCGAGCAGCTCGTGGATCACCCGTATTCGTGCTTGCGTTTTTCGGCTCGATCGAAGTTGCGCGACGCTTCTCTGCATTCGCCGCGTCCAATTCGATTTTGCTGTCGTGCCAGGGACGTTGAAGCGGTATTTGCGCGCCAGCAGATCGGTGATCATGACGACGGCAATCCAAGCGTTGCTTTTAAAAAGCGCTTCCATGATTGCCGGATAAAAATCCTTTTCAAAATCGACCTTATTGGCCGCGGCGAATCCGTCCTGTGGCGGATCCATTTTCGGATCGAACCCCGCGAAGACCGCGATCTTCACCAATTCAAATCTCGATTGTTCCGACGTAGCTGTTGGCCGCTCGAAAGCCTCCTCCCACAAAGCGCGAATCGGTTTGTGATCGTGCGTCGTATAAGTCGCAACGGAGAGACGTTCATATTCGTCTCCGAGAGTGACTTGTTCATCATGCACTTCCCATTGCGGAATTTTGAATCCGGCCACCCCGAGTGACCTCAGGTTTGGTCGAACATAATCGGGCACCGTGCCAAGATCTTCGCCAATCACCCGCGTAGCGCCGGCCTCTTCCAGGACAACGCGTAGATATTCTTCGCCGTCGCGTTTATTAGCTTCACAATTTTCGGGCGTTTCGTCATCACGCGGAACGAAATGCGGGGAGCGCCCGCTCGTTCGTTCCAGCATTTGATTCCGCTCAAGCAGCAGAAATTGTTTGTTCTTCCGTGGCCGCCACGGAAAAGCGTAGATGCGGTAAAATCCGAGCACGTGATCGATGCGAAATAGGTGAAAAATGCGCCGGACAGCGCGGATACGCTCGCGCCACCACTCGAAATTGTTCGCGCGCATCCTGTCCCAGCGATACAGCGGAATGCCCCAGTTTTGTCCCCATTTTTGCGTGAACTCGTCGTCCTTGAAGTACGGTTCGGGAGGTGCGCCGCCGGCCCAATCGAGCACGAATTCATCCCGCCGCGCCAAAACGTCGGCGCTATAATAACCAACGCCAAACGGAATATCACCCATGAGCGCAACGCCGCGTTCTTCGGCATACGATTTTATCTCCCGCCATTGCTGATGCGCGATCCATTGCACATAACAGAAGTAATTTTGGCGGTTCGTTATGGCTGCTTGTTGATTCTGTGGCAGAGAGTGCAGCCAGGTCCGCGCTCTTTCCATTGATTGATGTTGCGCCGGCCATCGATTCCACGCGGCGTTATCGTCATTCTTTTCCATGAGGACTCGGAAAAATGCGTAGTCGTGCAGCCACCCTGCTTCTTCCTCGTAAAATTTTCGAAAACTGGACTGTCGATCTTCGCTGGCGCGAGCCGAGAAATTCGCGAACGCTTGCTCAAGCAGGAGTCGTTTCAATTTTTTGACCTGGCGATATTTAACTCCGCCGCGCCGCAGCTTCTCCAGATCAACCTCTGCCAACACAGCATCAAACTCTGCGCGCGTTAGTTCTGGCGGGGCGTTTGCCCCAAGTTGTAACGTGGTCGGCTCGATCGCCAGCGCACTGATGGCGTTGTAAGGGCTGTTGTCCGCCCCGATCTCGTTGATCGGCA
Source organism: Verrucomicrobiota bacterium (assembly GCA_003218785.1). Taxonomy (GTDB): domain Bacteria; phylum Verrucomicrobiota; class Verrucomicrobiia; order Chthoniobacterales; family UBA10450; genus Udaeobacter. Next base: position 2,451 of record QHOM01000110.1, on the reverse strand, counting down.
GGAGTTGAACAAGCTTAAAGCCAATTCCGGCCGCCCAATCAACAAACTCCCGCAATGCCCCAGTGTCGCCAATTCCAAGATCGTCTTCTCCGCGCAGCGCAAACAGCGGCACAAGAATTCCCGCGATCGGGTTGTCCGGCGAGAGATTCATTCGGAGAAAAATGACGAATGACGAATGACGAATGACGAAACAATGACGAAGCACGAATGACGTGTGAATCTGCCAGCCGTTTTCGTCATTCGATCATTCGAGTTTTCCTTCGTCATTCGACATTCGAGCTTCGTCATTGTTTCGTCACCTGCCAGTCTTCCATGAGCTTGTTCGGAATTTCTTTCAGGAAACGCGAGGGCCGCTGGAAAACGTCGCCGTAGCCTCCGCTTAACCGCATATGCGGCAGGGTGAGATAAAGTTCGTCGCGCGCGCGCGTGATGGCGACATAAAACAACCGGCGTTCTTCTTCGAGCGCGTCGCGCGTGTCGAGCGAACGGCTGCTCGGAAACATTCCATCAGTCAACCAGATTACGAAGACAGTGTGAAACTCGAGGCCTTTGGCCTGGTGCACCGTAGAAAGGTTGACCGCTTCTTTGTCGCTCGTTTGGTTCGGCGCAGCTTCGGCGTCGACATTGCTGATGAGCGCCAGTTGCGCGAGAAACTCGTGCACGTCCTTAAATTGACGGGCGAAGACCGCGAGCTGATCCAGGTCCTCACGTCGCAGTTCGTAGTTTGTGAAATTCACTTTTGCGTACTCATCGTAGATGGCTTCAACAATCGAAGTGATCATCTCCGATGGCGGATTGGGCTGACCGCCCGGCGCAATTTCGTCCAGCGTATAGGCAAGCTGTTCCCATGCTTTCTTTGATTTCACGGTTACGTTCATCGACAGGAACAGTTTACCCCACGAGGTAACTTCCCCTCGTTCGTTCAGCGAATTCTCCCATGCCCGCCAAAGATTGTCTGCGTTACGATTGCCAATGCCGGGCAGCAACTTAACCATGCGCTTGAACGCGACTTCGTCTCGCGGGTTCGCCACGAATCGGATGAATGAAGTGACGTCCTTGATGTGTGCCTGCTCGAAGAACCGAATGCCGCTGGTGATTTGATAGGGGATCCCACGGCGCGACAATTCCAGTTGCAGTTCAATCGCGTGATAATGCGCGCGATAAAGCACTGCGATCTCGCTTAGATCGACATCTTCATCGCGCAATTCGAGGATTCGCTGCGCAACAAATTGCGCTTGCTCAGCTCCGTCGTTGAGCGCGACGAGGGCCGGCTTCACCGCGTTTGATTCGCGGGTCGGCTGAAGACTTTTGCGAAACTGCTGAACATTTGCTGCAATCGCCGCGTTCGCCACTTCCAGAATCTCCGGGACGCTGCGGTAATTCATCTCGATTTTAAACACCTGCGCGTCCGGATAACGTTTTGGAAATTCGAGAATGTTCTGAAAATTCGCCCCGCGCCACGAGTAGATCGACTGGGCGTCATCGCCCACCACCATCAGGTTCCGGTGATCACGAGCGAGCAGATCGACCAGGTCAGCCTGGATTTTGTTCGTGTCCTGGTATTCATCGACGAGAATGAATTGAAATTGTCGCCGATAAAATTCCGCGATGCCTTCGTGCTGCTGAAACATCGACAACGTCTTTTCGAGCAGGTCGTCGAAATCCATCGAGTTGGTCGCCTTCTTCTTCTTCTCGTAGCGAGCTTGAACGTCTTTGATCTTGTCGAGCAGCGGCAGGAAATAAGGAAACTTTTCCGCGAGCAATTCTTCCAATGGCTTCTCTGTATTGACGACGAAACTGAAGATCTCGGCGAGCACATCGCCTTTCGGGAACCGGATTTCTTTCGGATCAATTCCCGCGCTTGCCACGACAGCATTGATCAAATCCTTTTGATCTTCGCGATCCATGATGGTGAATCCGCTCGAATAACCGAGAGCGCTTCCGTGACGGCGGAGGATCCGATTTCCCACCGAGTGGAATGTCCCACCCCAAAGCCCGCTGGCATCGACCGGCAACAAATTCGCAACTCGATCGAGCATTTGTCGCGCGGCCTTGTTCGTGAAGGTGAGAAGCAGGATATTGCGCGGATCGATTCCGTTCTCGAGCAAATAAGCCACGCGATACGTGAGCGTGCGCGTCTTCCCCGAGCCTGCCCCGGCGATCACGAGCAGCGGACCGGGTGGCGCGGTCACCGCTGCGAGTTGCTGCTCATTCAGTTCCGCTGCGTAATCGATATGGATCGATGTCGATCTTGGTGCGCGCTGCAGCGTGTATTGACGAGGCATCGGCGGTTACGCTGCTGTCGCGAAGCAAGCTGTTCAAGTGCAGATGTAGACGCGCGCGCTGGGGAAAACTTTACGTTTTCTGCGCAGCAGTGGAACCTTCGCCTAGTGGAAGCGCCGGTCGTACTCGCGCGAGAGTCGCGTCAGTAGTGCGGAATATTCAAGTTCT
>QHOM01000109.1 GCA_003218785.1 Verrucomicrobiota bacterium | reverse complement strand
ATCTTGAAGTTTTTGCTTTCGATGATATTGTTTGCATGTGCCTCGCAAGATTCGGCAACTCATCGCCGATCTGGAAAAGCATGGGTTTGTTGATCGCGGAGGCAAAGGATCGCATCGAAACTTCCTTCATCCGAGCGGCGTGAAAATTACGCTTTCCGGAGCGCCGGGAGAAGATGCCAAACATTATCAGGAGCGAGACCTTAAACGTGCAATTCAAAAGATCCAAGCATGAGCAAAACATCTGACCGCTATGTAAAAGTTGTTGCCTGGAGTGAAGAAGATCAGTGCTATATTGGTCGCTGCCCAGTTCTTATGTTCGGTGGCGTCCATGGGAGCGACGAGCGGGCAGTCTATGCCGAGTTATGCGAAGCGGTCGATGAGTGGATCCGATTGCACGAAGCCGAAGGACGGCCGCTTCCCCGATCAACATCTCTTCGCGAGATCGAAGCGCTTGTGTGACTTCATCGTTGAAGGCAAGCAACGCTATTGGTCCGCGTCGCGATCAGCTGGTTTACCGGCCAAGTGATCGACAAGCAGATCGAGGTCGTAAACGAATAGAATTTTAGAGACGACGCGCTGACCAAAGCTCGTTACACGTCGTCCTCGCCGAAGGTGAGAGACGATCTTGGCTCCATCCGGCAGCTGCCGGACACTCGGTCACGACCTGGTTTCTTGAAGCATAGATGTCCTTGGTAGGCAGCTTGAAGAAGTGACCGAGTACGTTTATGGGGGCAGCCGTGCCGGCTGCAATTCCCTACCTTCCGCAGGCGACACGCCTGTCACTACAGTACCAGCACTTGTCGATTTCGATCATGCGTGTATATGCACGTTTCATGGCCATCTCGGATGCTAGGTAGCTGGATGCTGGATACCGGATGCTGCCGGGATCGCCAGCGTCGCGGGGTTGTGGAATTGCAAATTTCGAGCCTAAGAATACACTCGGAGCATGACGACAGATGCCCTGCGCGAAGCTGTTCGTACTGGCCGCCCGTTTAAGATCACAATGGCCGACGGCCGCACCTTAGAAGTTCCGCGCGCCCAGAGTTTGGATGATTTCGGGGTCGGGCCGGATCTTTTACGTCGCAAAACCGGACAGTGATCGCTTCGAAGTCTTTGATGTAGTTCTCATCACCGGCGTCCAGAAGGAAGGGGGCTGCCAAGCAGTAAGTGAGTACCCCGGTATCGGCGCTTCGCTACTGGTCGTAGTGCCGTACGCCTTGAGCATCGATCCAGTAGCTTCGACCGGAAGCATCCTGATATTTTTGTGAAACCTGGGTCTGACCGTATGCCGGCCGATCAAGCACCGACTGGCGTTTTGGATCCCACATCCATGCGCCCGGCGGGACTGTCGCCCTTTGGATTGGTCTTAGCAGCGGAATTGGAGTTGACGTTGGCGGGACTGGCGGCGCTACGGTTTCCTCTGGTGCGGCTGCTGGTGGCTTGGACTTCACCACCGCGCGCATTGCCGCCTGCACCTGGTCTGCCCGTTGTTTCAAGGGCATGTCCCACGCGAGATAAATCAGCGCACCGACAATTAATATTTCGAACAACAGACGCATCGTTGCCGCCGAGGCTGGCACAACCCGGGGGGAGGAGGTCAAGACAATTTTGCGACCAAGGATGCGTTGGTTTTCGCTGCAACGATGATATCGGCCTCACATTCCATCTGATCTCAGACAACAGCTCGAGGACCTGACCGAGTAGTACGTAGTACCATAAATGAATAGCGCGTTACCGGCGCTTCGCTACTGGTCTTCGTGTTCTACGCAAGCTGAAGTATCCGGGTTCTTTTCGCCTCGTAGAATGATCCCACACCAAGCGGTGGGCTTGTATCCTGCATCTACGCCCCGGCGGCGATGGCGTCGTTCTGACGAGGACTCTTAGCTACGGAATCGATCTTGGCGTCGGCGTGGGCGTTGCCGCCAGAGTTCTTTCCATCGCAGATACACTTTGCTTGACCGCAGAAATCCCGCGTACCTGATTCACCCGTTCTTTAAAAGGTTTTTCCCAACCGAGATAAATCAGCGTGCCGATAATCAATATTTCGAACAACAGACGCATCGTTGCCGCCAAGGCTGGCAGAATCCGAGGGAGAGGTCAAGACAAAGTTGGTGGCGCCTTCCTCTGTAGATACTGGAACCTGCTGGTCGGAATTGGCATTCGAGCTTCGATATTTGTCATTTTCACCCTGGGCCGGTGAGTGTTCTTAAAGCCTGTGAATCACACGAATTAGCGCGAATGAATCAAAGATCGAGACTACTTTTTCGCGTCCATTCGCGTGGTTCGCGGGCATCGTTATTTTTTTGACCTCTCGTGCATCGCGTTGCCCACCAACGAAATTTCAGCGCCGATGTCCGCTTCGCCTGGCACGCCGTGGCGGTGGCAAATACGGGTCACCCGGATTTCGTCATTTTCAGCCGCGCCACGCGCGACCGATGCGCGATTTTCGAATCCATAAGATGAATAAATCGCGAGGCGCTGAAGTCGAACGCCTCAAAACCTTCTCTCACGATATGAAAAAAATACTTTTTGTACTAACCATGCTCGCTCTTGTCTTGCCTGCTCTCCCGCGGGTAAAGGGACAGGAGGTCTCTGTCGATTTCTTTTACAATAATCTATCCGGCGGGAACTGGATCGACGTTGAAGGCTACGGCTACGGCTGGCAACCCGATGTGGCTGTGAATGATCCTAATTGGCGTCCCTATGCCGATGGCTATTGGGCCTATACCGATGACGGATGGACATGGATCTCGTACGAAGATTTCGGTTGGGCAACCTATCATTATGGCCGCTGGGCCAAGATGGCTGATTATGGCTGGGTCTGGTTTCTCGGCAGTGATCTCGACTGGGGCCCGGCCTGGGTTTCATGGCGAACCGGCGGTGACTATGTCGGCTGGGCACCGTTGCCTCCACGCGGTCCTGGAATCGTTTATGAGGGGCAGCCCATTGGCGGTCAGGTGGACATCGAATTCGATATCGGTCCAGCCTACTACAACTTTATCGATGCTCGTTTTATCGGTGAGCCGGTCTTGCGCGATCGGATTTACCCGTGGTCGCAGAACGTTACTTATATTAACAACACAGTGAACGTGACCAACATCACCGTTCAAAACAATGTCGTATATAACTATGGTCCCGATTATAATGTGCTGAGCGCGCGTTCGAGCCGGCCAATTCAGCGCCTCACGATCGAGCGGCAGCCGGGTACTAATTTGTCGGTGGCGGCCAAGTCCGGAGCACTAACGAAGGTGCGGCGCAGCCGAAACTCGAGCATGGCTGGTCCGGTGTTCCTAATGAGGCCCAGTTAAAGCAAAAAATTAAAACTGAGAACCCGAAGAACATTCCGCCACCTGCTGGCGCAGCCGCGACCGGGCAGGCCCCAACTGGAATTTCTCCAACCGCTCCTGCGGCCGGCATTGCTTCGCCTGCGCCGACGGCCCCAGTTACGGGACCTGCAAAAGGCAAACGGCCAGGCCGACCCGGCGCCCGAGAAAAACCTGCGGGAACGCCTGCCGGCATTGCCTCGCCCGCACCAACGGCACCGACCACGCCATTTGAACGGGGCAGAGGTAGACGACCTCAACCCGGCGTGACGGAAGCGCCCGCGGGACCTCCGACTACTACGGCTGCTCCGTCTTTACAAGGTTCGCCGGGACCAACAGGGCGGGGCCGACCGGAGAGGGGCAGGTTCGAGACAAGTCCGCCTCCAGGCCAGCCTGGCGCCGCGCCGACTCAGCCTGAGCAAGGTCGATTTAGAGGGCGCGGGCCGGAGCGGACCGCACCTCCAAGTCCGACTGCTGCTCCTGAGAGTCGAGGCGGCATGGAAAGAGGGCAACGGACCTATGGGCAGCCAGGCGCCGGAGCTTCACCTGCTGGTGCGGCTCAGGGTGAAACACGGGGTGGACGGCAAAGAGGCCAGGGCGCTTATGAGCAACAACCTGGCGGAGTTCCCGCTACTGGTGCCGCTCCCGGTGAGGTGCAGGGTGGGCGGCAAACAGGGCAGGGTGCCTACGCCCAACCCGGCGGTGCTCCGGGCGGCGGATCTCCTGCTGGCGAACAACCTGGGCAGGGTAAACCACAAGGCGGCAAGAAAAAGGGCGAAAAAGTTTCTCCTAGTCCCGGGCCCCAATAAACCTGAATTCAGCTTGAAATACGAAGCGGCCCCGGAATCAGCTTCCGGGGTCGCTTCGCCTAGAGCGCCAGCGCATCTGTAGCACGGGCTCTCGGCCGTGGGCCCGCCATTGGTACGATGCCAATGGTACGCCCTCGCGGTTGCAGAAACCGCTGACGCCGCGGGTTAGGTAGCCGCGCGGCTGCTAGGTGAAGCTCTTTTGTCGCCGATTTATTGCCGGAAAATGATGATAAATCCACCTGGGTTGAATCTGAAAGGAACTCTCATATCGAATGAGCGACGGGATTGGATGAATGAAGTTCGTAATGAGGTCGCCGCAATTCTGGGTGCGCTAGGTCCTCTCCGCCTTGAGCTGTAATGCTTGAGCCGCACCAAATCGCGCACCCGATCGAACAGTCTTTTCAGGTTGCTATCGCTTGGCGTTGCCGTCAGAATCATTTCCATGACTTCCCTTTTATCCGGCGGCCGCGAAGGGGACAAGCGGATTAGCTCGTTAGGCCGCTCTCGTCAACAAGGAATTATCGCATGGGAAAATGGCTAGCAGGTATCGCGGGCACCGTGATCTCGGCAGTCCTCATCTGGTGGATCACAGAAACGCCGTCTCGGCACTCACGGCGACAGCACCCTCCAGCGCGCATGTCGGCCACCGAAGACGGATACGATCGGCACGGATCTGACTACAAGGACTTCGTCGCAACCGGCATAGACCAGTGCCTGAGCGTGTGCGCGGCTGATGTCCACTGCAAGGCGATTGCGTTCAACAAGTCGTCGCACCAGTGCTGGATGAAAAATGCCTACTCGGCACGTAGGCAGAACTCAGCCTTCATCTCAGCAGTCAAGGTTGGGGACTGAAGGCCCCACCCTTGATCGAGCGATTGGTTAGATTCCGTTCGCGTCATTCTGCGGTTGCGCTAAGACATTTGTCCACGACGAGGTGAAGCGTAACCTTCTCAATTTGGCAAGCCGTACGCGAATCCATCACAGCAGCTCGGCGATTTGAACAGCATTTAGCGCCGCGCCCTTGAGCAACTGATCGCCTGATACCCAAAACGAAAGCCCGTTTTCAAAAGCGCAGTCCACGCGTATGCGGCCTACCTCACAATTGTCCTTTCCTGCGACGCTTAGCGGCATGGGATAACGATTGTTCTGCGGTTCATCAACCAGCTCGAGTCCCGGCGCCTTGGCCAAGACCTCGCGCGCATGTTCTACCGATACCGGGCGCTCGAATTCTGCGCTTACGGCGACCGAGTGCGCACGGTAAACGGGCACGCGCACACAGGTGACCGAAGCTCGAAATTCCGGCAGATGCATAATCTTGCGACCCTCGTCTTGAAACTTCATTTCCTCCTTGGTGTAACCGCTCTCGAGAAATGAATCGACATGCGGCAGAAGATTGAACGCGATCGGATGCGGATAAACTTGTGGTGTCGCTTGTCGATCCGTTCGGCTTCCGCTCACGAGGGGTTCTTGCGCTGCGTCTTTCACTTGCTGGGTCAATTCGTTGATTGCGCGCGCGCCGCTGCCGGAAACGGCTTGGTAACTTGCAGCGAAAGTGCGCCGCACGCCAAATGCGCGGTGCAGGGGATAAAGCGCCATCAGCGCGATCGCTGTCGTGCAATTTGGATTGGCAATCAGACCGCGGTGCCGTCGCGCATCCTCCGCATTGATTTCGGGAATGACCAGCGGCACGTGAGGTTCCATTCGAAAAACCGACGAGTTATCGATTGCGATTGCGTCCGCCTGGCAGGCAACAGGAACATATTTCCGCGAGATTTCGCCGCCAGCGCTGAAAAAGACGATGTCGATCTTATCGAATGAGCGATCGGTGAGTTCTTGCACTGGAATGGATTGATCACGAAATCGAACCGATTTCCCGGCGGAACGCACCGAACCGATTACACGCAACGTCGAAACTGGAAAACTTCGCCGTTCGAGCACGCGCAAGAGTTCCTGACCGACCGCGCCGGTCGCGCCAACCACGGCAATGTGATAAGCTTTCATCAGCAAACGGATTCTATCGCCGGCCTCATTCGATGCAAACGTCGCGAACAAATATCCACATCTCAATTCGCGATCAGCGGCTCACGCTGAAGGAAGGTGGGTTGCCAATCGGTAGTTACCCAGTGTCCACTTCGCGATTTGGAGTCGGAACCGAAGAAGGAAGCATGAAGACACCGACTGGGCGGTTCCGCGTGGCGAAAAAAATCGGCGAGGGACTGCCGAGCGACACTGTCTTTCAAAGTCGCGCACCGCTCCAACCCGGCGATCCGCTTCCTCCGACTGAGGACTTGGTGATGTCGCGCATTTTATGGCTTGATGGTCTGGACGAACACAACGCCAATACGCGCGACCGGTTCATCTACATACACGGCACAAAACATGAAGATAAAATCGGCATTCCAGACAGCCATGGATGCGTGCGGATGCGAAACACTGATGTCGTGGAGTTATTTGCGCTCGTTGATGAGGGTGTGCCGGTAATCATCGAGGAATGAAGTACACGGCTCTGAGATTTTAAAAAATGGAGAAAAAACCTTTGCGTGTGCGAAGTTCCCCGCCTAAAAGGCGGCAGCGGCAACCTGCTAGGAAAGGAGGCGAGAAACAGTGAAATTTTTGAAAGCGATTATGATTGTGGCCGTACTGGTCACTACTTTGGGATTAGGAGCCTGTGCTAAAAAACAGGAGACGATGACCACAAGTGCGGGCACGACCGGTTACTCGAAATAATCCGGCGGCGAATTTATTGTCTGCCGAACCACTTCCTCCGAAGGAAGATTTGGTCAGGTCGTGCATTTTATTTGTGCTTGTCGACAAGGGTACACACGTAATGACAGAGAAATAATGTTCGCAGCTCAGACACGCGAAAAAATGGAAAAAAGCGTTGCGCCTGCGAACTTCCCCACCTAGAACAGGGCAGCAACCCGCTCGGAAAGGAGGCGAAGAGGAATGAAATTTTTAAAAGCGATCATGATTGTGGCCATATTGGTCAGTGCTTTGGGGCTAGGGGCTTGTGCGCAACATAAGGAGGCAGTCGTTACGACTCCGGCTCCGAAAGGGGGAAAATAAATCAGGCGTCTGAGCTCTTTTTCTGCGGATGGTTTTGCCTAAAGGCCAGGTCGCGTGCGACCTGGCCTTTTTCGTTGGCGTGATTTTCAGACGCGAATGGATTTTCCGTCTGCCGAACTGATTCTGCGTCACGAATCGTGAATTGACCGCTCCGCGGGCGATGTCGGATCTCAAGCCGCAAAGCCGCTCTAATTTGATCGCCGCGCGATTTTGTTTAGCTCGTGCGCGCCGCCTTCGCCCGGCTGCGGCGCGCCAAGGGGATCCCAAAGATCTGCCAGCGAACTGCTCCAGCTACAATTTATGCACAGATTTCCGCCTGCTTCCCATTTGCCTGAGTTCTAATTAAGATGTCCCAATGCAATTAAACGGCCAAACGCTGACACTAGCCGAGATTGTCACCGTAGCATTTGGAGATGCGCCCGTGCAAATTTCACCGTCAGCGCGCCCTCGCATTCTTGCTTCGCGCAAAGTCGTCGAAGATATCATTGCGCGCGGTACCGTCGTTTACGGTGTCAGCACGGGTTTTGGCAAACTCTCGGATGTTCGCATCCAGCATGATCATTTGGGCGAGCTTCAGCTTAATCTTGTTCGCAGTCACGCTTGCGGCATCGGCAATCCGCTTTCTGAACCGGAGGTGCGCGCGATGATGTTGTTACGCGCAAACGTGCTCGCTCTCGGGTTAAGTGGAATCCGGTTCGAGATCATCGAGATGCTTTGTAAAATGCTCAATCGCCGCGTCTGTCCGGTTGTTCCGGAAAAAGGCTCGGTCGGCGCCAGTGGCGATCTCGCCCCGCTAGCTCATCTCGCCTTAAGCCTGATTGGCGAAGGCGAGGCGTTTTTTCAAGGCGAACGAATGGAAAGCCGCGAAGCATTTCGTCTCGCTGGGCTTGAGCCGGTGGAGTTACAGGCGAAGGAGGGCCTCGCCCTGCTCAACGGCACGCAGGCGATGCACGCAGTCGGCGGGCTTGCACTTCTCCGGGCAAAACGGCTTTCTCGCGTCGCCGACGTTTCCGGCGCGATGAGCCTCGAGGCGCTCAAAGGAACTCCTGCCGCTTTCGATCCGCGTTTGCAAGACGCCAGACCGCATCCCGGTCAGAAAGCCGTGGCCAAACATCTGTTGTCGATTTTGGAAGGAAGCGAGATTCGACAATCACATCTGAAGGACGACCCGCGCATCCAGGACGCGTACAGTCTGCGCTGTATGCCGCAGGTGCACGGC
>QHOM01000108.1 GCA_003218785.1 Verrucomicrobiota bacterium | reverse complement strand
GAAACTGCTCTCGACACCGTACGAAAGCCCGCTTAATGCCGCAAACGTGCCGCTCACTCCTGCGCTGCTCCGGCTCGATCCAATGTTCGATCCGCTCCGAAATGATCCGCGCTTCCAGAAACTCTGCGAAGAGAAACCGCGTTGAATATCATAACGCTAGGGCCCGACTCATCGTTATTTCATTGCTTCTTGAATCGCGGTCGGATCGTCGAGCAGAATCCATTCGATAACTGATACTGGTAAACTCCCGTTCTTGATCAGGTCGTCGTGGAAGCGGCCCAGCCGGAAGTTTTCGCCTTGTCGATCTTTGTAACGCCCCAGCAAATTCATGATCTGCCATTTGCCGATGATGTAGCTGATTTTTTGCGTCGGACTTGAAGCTGCACCGGCCGCTTCGCCTTCGGCAGCTTCGCGATCGAGGCCGCCCGCCTCCATAAAATACTTCACCGCTTGCTCGAAACTCCATCGGCCGGTGTGCAGATTCACATCGACCCCAATGCGCGCGGCGCGATAACGCGACAAGCGCAGGATCTGTCCCTGCGCCGCCGAGTTGGTCGGGTAGAGGCCAGTCCGCATCAACATCTCTTCGCCATAAAGCGCCCAGCCTTCGACGAACATGCCGTCCTCGTGCTGACGCCGAATCTCATCGCTCAAATGATTTGCGATCGAGAGCTGAAGAAAATGTCCGGGAATGCCTTCGTGTCCGAGGATTGGCCGCGGATCTTCAATTGCCGCGCGAATATAAAAGTTTTTCGACTGCGGATTGTAAGTCGGAATGAAGAAGAATCCGGTCGGATCCTTGTCGTAAACGCCCGGCGGATTCATGAAACCGCCGGGACTGGTTGGCTTGAACGCTTCCGGCAGCTGTCGAATCTGAAATGAGCCGAGATAATCGGGCATTGTCACTAGGTTGTGTTCCTTCATGAACTTGATCATCTCCTGCTCGCGACCCTCGTAAGCTTTTAAAAACGACGCCTGGTCCGGCGGAATGTTCGCGCTGCGCTTCGGATCGGGATCGGCCAGCTTCGGATCGGGCAGAAGCGCTTCCAGCGCGCGATAACGCGCCAGCTCAACGCGCCCGATCATTTCCACCTGCGCAGCGTCGAGCGGCAACAGAAGCACGCAGCGGGTTCGTTAGGCGGAAGATCGACATCGAGCGCCGTCAAACTGTTATTCAAAAGCGGATCGATTGAGCGCGCCGATTGGATCGCGAGCTGCGCATAAAGTTTTACCGGGTCTTGCAAATTGCTCAAACCTTGCTTGAGCAGCGCCGGCATCAGCTTCAACCGCGCGGTGGCGGCGACGGCACGTCTTCGCGGCGTGTCGTATTCCTTCTTCAGCAAGGAAAAGATGCCGTTCGTGCATTCGCCGACATAAACCTGTGGATTTGTCCGCTCGAATTTCAGAACCCGATTTCCGAAATCGACATTCTCCAACTGTGCGCGGAAAAGAATCCAATCGATGCGCTCATCCTTCGACCAGTTGTCGGTCTTCATCGCGCGCACTTTTTCGAGCAAGGCGTGCACGTGCCGCGCGCGCTCTTCGATTTTCGCCGGCGAATAATCGGTTAGCCGATTATCCCACGTGTGCAGTCCGACATAACTGCTCTGCACGGGATAATTTTCATTTCGCCAGGCGTAATAATCATCCGCGATTTTGTGTAATGCTGCTGCCGCCGCGCTCACGTTCTTGTTTCTAAAAGCGTCCTCATTTATGCCCGGCGTCGATTTCGTGATCAGCGCCTTGTTTGAAACATCAGGGTTCCGCTCCGACGGCGACTGCGCACGAGCTGCGCCGGAAGCGAAAACTAAGACGATAGCGCTGAAGAAAACAATGATCACTTTCACGCCACGGATTGTATTGTGCTGCGCCGAAGGGGAAAGCGTAAAGCACACGGTACATTCCTTGTCTTCATTCGCTTTTCCGAGTCTTTCTGCGAGTCGGATTGCTGATCCGGGGTCCTCATTCGTCCTCTTCCAGTTCGGTGAGCAATTGCTGTTTCAAATGGCGCCGTGCTGATTTCTTGATCGCGCGCCGCTCGGCCGCGACCACTTGCTTTTCCGCCTCGCGTTCTCGTCGCGTTCGTGTCTCGACCGAGCTGGGCAAATGCGATATCTTCGGTCGCTGCGCGCCGACTTTTCGCTCTTTCGGTTTCGCGTACGGATCCATTGAAAAACTACCGGCTTCTATTTGCGATAAAAAGGAGAGGCAATGCTGCAAGTTGAAGGACCACTGAAAACAGAACCAGGGCCAGGATCGATTTCTCGTAAAGCAAACCCATCGCTGCGCTGCCCAGGAACCACGCAATTCCGTAGCCGGTATCAAAGAAGCCAAACGCCGTGCTGCGCTTGGCCGCCGGAATTGTGCCGGTTAACATCGCCTGGAGGAGCGATCCCTGCGCGCTGATCCCGATCCCCCAAAGAATCATCCCGATCAATGCGAAAAAGGATGTGCCTAGAAACACAAACGGCGCGGATGCCGCGGAAATGAAAAACGCGAGCAAGGCGATATTGCCGCCAAACTTGTCGAATAAGCGCCCAAACACGAGCGCAGCGAGCGCACTGGTTGCCATCGCAGCCGCGTAGAACACTGGGATCAGGTTAGTCGGGACCGCATGCGCCTTTTGGAAATGAAATCCAATCAACGCGAAATCCGTGAAACCTGCGGCGATCAACGCGCCCCCGCCGAGATAAATCCAATAAGGCCGCGTCAGGTAGTGCGTGGTAACACGCTGGGTCGACAATTCCTCTAGTTCCTGTGGGCGAGGGTGCAAGAACCGCGCCACTATTAAGATGCCCAGACAAAGCAGCGCCGGAATGAGCAATACACCAAAACCGGTTCGGTACCCGCCTTTTAGGAAAAGGATCAGGGCGATAAGCAACGGGCCGATCGTCGCGCCCGCTTGATCGAGCGCTTCGTTTAGGCCGAAGACCCAGCCAGCCCCAATTGAGCGCCCAGCGTGCGAGAGCATCGCTTCCACCACTGGTTTTCTGATCGCTCTGCCGGTGCGTTCTGCAACTACTAATCCAGCCGCAAGGGGCCATTGTCCGGCGAGGGCGAGCGCGGGAACAGCGAGCATGTTGATCGCGTAGCCTGTAAACGTGACGAACCAATACTTCTGGGTCTTGTCCGCGAAATATCCCGAGACGAAACGCAGCGCGTAGCCTATCAGTTCGCCGAAACCGGCAACAAAGCCAACAATCGCCGCGCTCGCGCCTAACGAACCGAGAAAAGGGCCGACAATGCCTCGCGCGCTTTCGTATGTGAGATCGGCAAAGAAATTTACGATGCCAATGATGAGGACAAAGCTGAACGCCGATCTATTTCTCATTAACCACTAATCAACACGAATTGACACGAATAAAGCGGTTAGCCAAAAAATACGGGAGATTTTTCCACATTCGTGTTCATTCGAGTCCATTCGTGGTTAACAAATGAAGATCCTTGGAATTATCGGCGGTGTCGGGCCGGAGAGTACGATCGAATATTATCAGAACATCATCGCGCTTTATCGCGAACGGCAGCGCGACGGTAGTTATCCGGAATTCATCATTAATAGCGTGGATCTGAAGAAGGGACTCGATTTCATGGCCGCGAACAACCTCACGGGCATGGCCGATTACTTGCTTGAGGAAATCGGCAAACTCGCGCGGGCCGGTGCAACCTTCGGCCTGATCTCGGCAAACACGCCCCATATTGTTTTCGATGAGCTCGCGTCCAGGTCGCCGATTCCTCTTATCAGTATCATCGAAGCAACGTGTGCAGCTGCCAAAGCGCGGAAGTTGAAACGGCTCGCGCTGCTCGGGACGCGTTTCACAATGCAAGGAACTTTTTATTCCAAAGTTTTTACTCGGGAAGGAATCGACCTTGTGGCGCCTGACGCAAAAGATCAGGAATACATCCACGATAAATATCTAAACGAACTTGTTCCGGGAAAATTTCTGCCGGAAACGCGTGCCGAACTGCTCGCGATTGTCGATTGCATGAAAGCAAAGCGCGATATCGACGGCGTGATTCTCGCTGGAACGGAACTGCCTCTGATTTTACGCGATGCAGATCACAAAGGGATTCCGTTCCTCGACACGACAAAAATTCATTGCCGGGCCGCCGTCGCCGAGATGTTGTCGTAGTATGAAACGTGTCACCAGCATCGGCGGGATTTTTTTTAAGTCGGACAACCCTGACAAGCTCTGCGAATGGTATCGGGAGCATCTCGGCATCGAATCGAACGAAAACGGCTGCGCTAATTTCTATTGGCGCAAACCGGACGATCCCAAGTCCGAACGATTCACAGTCTGGTCGCCGTTTCCTGCCGACACAGATTACTTCGCGCCGAGCAAGAAAGCATTCATGATCAATTTTCAGGTGGAGAATCTCGAGGAACTCCTTGCCGCGTTGAAACGTAAAGGCGTCGATGTCGATCCGCGCGTCGAAAGTTACGACTACGGCAAATTCGGTTGGATCATCGATCCGGAAGGCAACCGAATCGAGCTTTGGGAACCGAAGTGAAATTATTTGCCCTGTTTTCGCTCGGCGCGCCCTCGCCATCTTTATCGGAATTGTGATCGGATTGAATTGATGAGACCCCTGTGCTTTGTCTTGTTCGTTTTCAGCACTGTCGCCATGTCCGCGGACAACAAGATCGAGGACCGGATCCGTTACGTGCCGATCGGCGATTCGTATTCCATCGGTGAAGGCGCATCGCCTAACGAATCGTGGCCGGCTCTGTTAGCGCAGCACCTGAGCGAGAAAGGCGTCCATGTCGATCTTGTCGCCAATCCATCGCGCACTGGTTGGACCACGCAACAGGCGATTGATCGCGAACTGCCGATCTTTCGCCAAATGCAGCCGAATTTCGCGACGCTGCAAATCGGCGTGAACGATTGGGTGCAAGGCGTCAATGAAGAAACATTTCGCAAACGTTTCGTATTGCTGGTCGATCAAATGCTTGATGTTCTTTTAACCAAGAAGCGGTTGCTCATCATTACCATCCCTGATTTCGGCGTTACGCCCGACGGCCCGCGCTACGCTCACGGCCGCAATATTTCGAAAGGAGTCGGGGCATTTAACAAAATTGTTACCGAGGAATCAGCGAAACGGGGTCTGCGCGTTGTCGATGTTTTCGAAGTCAGCAAAAAAATGGGCAATGATCGCTCGTTAGTCGCGGCCGACGGCCTGCATCCATCTGCCAAGGAATACGCCGAGTGGGAGAAAATTATTTTGCCGGCTGCCTTGGAGTTGCTGACAAACGAATCCGCGCTCCCGAATCTAAAAATCTAAAAACTTGTCCTGAGCGGAGTCGAACGGATCTAAAATCCAAAATCGAAAATGGAATTGGGCGGTGAGGGTTTCGAACCCCCGACCTACTGGGTGTAAACCAGCCGCTCTACCACTGAGCTAACCGCCCGACGTGCTCGACATTAGCGGAAGACCTCGCCCTGAGCAAAGTGGGAGACGCAATCCACGCACGCGAAGTGGCAGAAATCATCGCTGACAATCTCAGCAAAGCCGGTTGGAGTTGGGGCTGCGTCTCACCGATGGATTCCAACGGTCGAACGATCTTCGTTGCTGACGCGCATCGGGACGAAAATCGGCGCTTTATTGTGCGCGCGGATGAAAAGCTGACGGCGCTTGCGGCGAATTGGCTTGCTAAGTTGGCGAGATTTTTTCAAAACACTGTGCAATTCAGTAAAGCTGCTAAGGTCTAAGTTGCCACAGCTCCCCGGGCGATAACACCTCTGATCCGCGGAGATAAACCAGATACGAATCCCACATCGCAGTAAATACATACGTGTAGCCCGGCCGTACGGTCAGGAGTGTGGACATTGGCGGAGCAAATACGCGGTTTGGCACGGGAAACACGGTTAACACATGATCCCCAGCGGGTAGGAAACCGTCAAAGCGTTGGTCCCGTACGATAACCCCGGCGTCCCTGCCATCGATCTGGAGATGGACAGCCAGATTCCATCCGAAGTTCGGCACTCTTTCCACAATCAGGCGACCAGGCGGGGGACTCCCTTGCGCAACAGTGCTGATGGAAATTGCGCACAGAAAAGCAAGAATCAGAAGAACCTTGCTGACGAAATTGTGTCTTGGTTTCATCGCACATATTACGCATACGACTGGGTTTTCGCCAGTGCTGACGCGAGCAACTTTCACCACTCTTTGAAATCGCCCGTGTGCTCGTGTGTTTCGATCACGTTGCCAGCATCATCGTAAACGCGGATCACGGCGTCCCAATTCGTCTTGCCAAGGTGGCCAGATTTTTTCAAAACTCTGCGCAATATGAAAACGAAAACTTCACGCCCAACAAATTCACTGAACCGCTCGCCTTTGCGCTGCGGTTTGCTTTTCATTCTTCTCGCGCTCGTCTGTGTTCCGCTTGCGATGCAAGCACAAACCTGTCAACAAGGCTGCTTAGGGAACTACAACACCGTCTTAGGTGACGACGTGCTCATCAACAACACGACCGGCAAGAAGAACACGGCTGTCGGTTTTGACGCGCTCTATAGCAACACAACCGGCTTCTATAACACGGCGACCGGTTATAACGTGCTCGTCAGTAATACAACTGGCGACTCGAACACCGCCAACGGTTTTCAAGCGCTCTTGGGCAACACAACCGGCTTCGCAAATACGGCCACCGGAGCTTGGGCGCTCTTTTTGAACACAACCGGCAACTACAACACGGCCAATGGTGATGAAGCGCTCTTGAGCAACACCATCGGCGACGACAACACAGCCTATGGCTTCCAAGCGCTCACTAGCAACACAACCGGCAACGACAACACGGCCAACGGTCTTGAAGCTCTCTTGAGGAATACCACTGGCAACTCCAACACGGCGATCGGTATGGATGCGCTCTCTTTTAACACCACCGGCAGCAACAACACAGCCAATGGTTTTCTTGCGCTCAATAAAAACAAGACCGGCGGCGAGAACACGGCCATCGGTCGGAATGCGCTATTTAGCAACAAGACCGGTGCTTCCAATATCGCGTTGGGCAACAATGCAGGTTTCCACACCACGGGCAGCCAAAATATCGACATCGGCAACGGGGGTGTCGCAGACGAATCCGCGACCATCCGGATCGGCACCGGAAATCAGACGAATGCATATATCGCGGGAATCAGCGGGGCGACTGTGCCGGATGGCGTCGGAGTCATTATCGACAGCAGTGGTCATCTTGGGACCGTCCTTTCATCAGAACGATTCAAGGACCAAATCAAACGCATGGACAAGGCGAGTGAAACGATTCTCGCGCTCAAGCCGGTCACGTTCCGCTACAAGCACGATCTTGACCCCGAGGGCATCCCGCAATTCGGCCTTGTGGCCGAGGACGTGGAAAAGGTGAATCCCGATTT
>QHOM01000086.1 GCA_003218785.1 Verrucomicrobiota bacterium | reverse complement strand
GCGTTTTAACAGGCTGATAACTGGCGGCCGCGCCTTCCTCAGTCGTCGTTGTGATGATCGTTCCCGTTACCGTTATGGTTTCTGCAGTGTTTGTCCATTGTCGTGTACCTTTCGAACTCGTCTGCGCGAATGCCAGCGGCGCAATCAGCGCGCAGGCGAGAGTGACAATTGTTTTCTTCATTTATGATGCCTCCCTCTTGATGTTAATGATTGTTTTACTGAACAAATTTCTGGCGCTGGTTTGGATTGAACAAGACCCACTCCGTGTTTTTGCCACAGACCACTTTCACCTCGCCCGCAGCGCGATCAGGTGCCGAGCGGTTTATTCGAAGCAACGTCGAAGTCGAATGATCGAACTTGAACAGCTCATGACAGAGTGTTCCTCCCGAGATAGGTATTCGCGCCTATTACGAAGCGACATACACCCGGTGAGGTCAAAAAAGGCGATTTACGGCTCTTTGAACTCACCTACGTGCTCGTACGTCTCGCCAACGTTAACAAGCTAAAGATCGTAAATCGAAAATTGAATGTGGCTGCCTCGCTAGGATTCGAACCTAGACAAAGAGATCCAGAATCTCTTGTGCTACCATTACACCACGAGGCAACGAGCGAAAAAATTAAGGCCGATTTGCCCCACTGCAAGTTGAGTGCAGTCGCGCTCGCGGCGTGATCTAACCAACCGGAGCTTTCGCGCCGAGTAGGAGCTCAGCACCCTCCCGAGCCGCTTCCACTTCCAACGGCTTCCCGCTTTCTGCCACCAGTGCGCGAGCGCGTTCCACCATTTTATCGATCATTTCGTCGTCATGATTCGGATCGTGATGGAATAGGAGCAACTTGCCCACATTTGCGTCGAGCCCGAGGGAAACCACGCTGCTGAGCGAGCTATGGCCCCAACCGACGTGCTTCGTGTACTCCTCGTCGGTATATTGCGTATCCAGGATCGCCAGGTCGCAGCCTTGAATAAACTCGACCATCTTTGTGCGCTCGGTTGTGGCAAAATCGCGTGCTGCGTCCTCGCTGATTCCATCGCGGGAGGCCAATTGCAGCTTGAGTGGCTCGTAAGGCTCATTGTCGGGAAAGTAGGCGATCGATCCTGAGCTTGTAAAAAGACGGTAACCTGCGCAAATACCTGGATGATTTGAAAACTTGGAACGGACCTCGACTTTCCCGATTTGAAACTCCATCTCCTTCAGTTCCTCAATTGCCAAGTGGCTCGGGAGTTCGCGTAAACTGACGGGAAAAAACGGCGTCTCCATTTGGCTGGCCAGGATCTTTGCCAAACCAGCGCGAGCTCCTTCGTAACCCAAAACGCGGATGAGGTTTTTCTGATTGTAAGTGGGAGAAAAAAAAGGGAGTCCCTGGATATGGTCCCAGTGAGTGTGTGAGATCAAAAGAGTTAACTTCATCGAGCGAGGCCCGAATTCTTTATCCAAAGCAAGGCCGAGCAGGCGAATCCCGCTGCCAGCATCGAGAACGACGATCTCGCCATCGGCGCGCACCTCAACACAACTGGTGTTTCCGCCGTAACGAACCGTGCTCTTTCCAGGGACCGGAATTGAGCCGCGAACGCCCCACAGCCTTATTCGCGCAGGAACCGACTCACGTTCCGGCGCAGCTTTTGGTCTTGGACGGCGTGGGATTTGAGGCAGGAGCCGATCGATCGTGTGGGAGAGCAATTCCCATGTAACTGGCTTGAGCAAATATTCATCGGCGCCCGCTTGGAGGGCGCTGGTTCGATCGACCCCGTAGTCGCGGCCTGAGACAACGATGATCTTCGTGGGTTGCAGTTGCTCGCGAATGGTGCGGCAAACGTGAAAGCCATTGGATTTTGGCATTAACAAATCGCAGAGGATAAGCTCCGGGCGATTGCGCAGCGCCAATTCCAGGCCCGCATCACCATCATCCGCTTCCAACACTTTCCAATCTTCGCGGCTAAAAAGCTCGGCCATGACACGCCGGCTTTCAGCGTCGTCTTCAATGATCAAGACACGCGGCATTGGGGGAAACTGATTGAGACTCTTTATTAAAGCAAACTTAAATCAAAAACACCAGTCTTTTTCCAAAAATTGCGCAACTTTTGTTAAAAGAAAATCGGAATAATCAAGATCGCCAGGATGTTGACGACTTTAATCATCGGATTGATCGCGGGCCCCGCGGTGTCTTTGTAGGGATCGCCCACGGTGTCGCCTGTTACGGCCGCGGCGTGCGCGAAGGAGCCTTTGCCACCGAGATTTCCTTCTTCGATGAATTTTTTCGCGTTATCCCACGCGGCGCCACCAGAAGTCATTGCGATGGCAATAAACAATCCGGTTACGATTGTCCCGACCAACAGGCCACCGAGCACGACAGCGCCGAGCGGCTTGACGGCCGCGACCGCGATGACTGCAACCAATGGCAATAACGCAGGAACGATCATTTCCCGCAACGCAGCTTTCGTCACGATGTCCACGCACGTTCCGTATTCCGGCCTGTCCTGGCCGGTCAAAATTCCGGGCTTCGCTTGCAATTGCCTGCGCACCTCGCGCACGACCGCGCCAGCCGCTTTGCCTACGGCGTCCATGCTGAATGCGGTGAAAATGAACGGCAGCAATCCACCGATGAAAAGTCCAATGATCACTTTTGGTTCTGTGAGCGAGAATTGATAGGAAAAAACTTCGCCACGCGCGGTGACGCGTTGGCTCAGCTCTTGTACGTAAGAACCAAACAAAACCAGCGCCGCCAGTCCTGCGGAAGCGATCGCGTAACCTTTGGTGACGGCTTTCATTGTGTTGCCGACCGCATCCAGTTCGTCGGTGACGGCACGAACTTCCTTGGGCAAATTGCTCATCACTGCCACGCCGCCCGCGTTATCAGTGATCGGGCCGAATGAATCGAGCGAGATGATGATGCCAGCCATGGACAACATGGACATCACTGCAATCGCGATTCCGTAAAGACCGGCGAGATGAAAAGTGACCAGGATCGCAGCGCCAATGCACAGGACCGGCAGCGCCGTAGCATGTTCTCCGGCCGCGAGCCCGGCGATGATGTTCGTGGCGTGGCCAGTCTCGGATGCATGCGCAATTTTTTGCACCGGCCCGTAGTGCGATGAGGTGTAATAGTTTGTCAGCGCGACGATGACAGGGGTCATAATCAGGCCGACCAACGACGCAAAATAAAGCTGCGCCGGCGAGCGCAATGTGCCGGCGATTGTTAGACCTGCCGGAAACAGTCGATGCGTGACAGGCCAAAATAGAATCGCGGAGATCAAAGCGTTTGTCAGTACTGCGCCCATCAACACTCGTCCGGGTTTGCCGCGTGCGACATTTACAAACAAAACTCCGCAGATCGCACCGAGGACGGAAATGCCGCCGAGCACGAACGGATAAACGATAGCCGATGGATTTCCGGCGAGCGTCAGCACGCCGACTAAAATCGCACCGATTAAACTGACAGCATAAGTTTCGAACACATCCGCAGCCATGCCGGCGCAATCGCCCACGTTATCGCCCACGTTATCCGCGATCACTGCCGGATTCCGCGGATCATCTTCCTCAAGACCACTCTCAATTTTGCCTACCAGATCGGCGCCGACGTCCGCCGCTTTTGTGTAAATACCACCGCCGAGTCGTGCAAACACGCTGATGAGACTCCCGCCCAACGCGAGCCCTACCAGGCTGTGTATTGCCGCATCACTTCCGATCATCTTCGCCGCGATGGTGTAAAAGATCGACACCGACAACAACGCGAGTCCGACGACGAGCAAACCGGTCACCGCGCCACCGTTGAATCCCATGCGCAATGCATTGAGCCGCGCGATACTCGCGGCCTGCGCTGTGCGGACATTTGCCAGCACGGCGACACGCATTCCGATAAAACCGGCCGCGAGCGAACAGAACGCCCCAATTACGAATCCAACCGCCGTTGGATGATCTTTAAAAATCAAAAGCAAAATGAATATGACCACCGCGATTACGCTGATCGTCTTCACTTGCCGATTTAAATAAGCTTTTGCGCCTTCCTGAACGGCGGCCGAGATCTCTCGCATTCTTTCGTTGCCGGGCGAGTGGCGCATGATCGCAAGAATCAGAAAAAACGCGAAAACCAGTCCGATAACGGCACATAACATCGACAACGGCACGCCTGAATTCAGAATAGTTAGGCCAAATAAAATCATTGTGAGTGATCCCGGCTGAAAGCTGGGGACTTTAGTGGGTTTTCACCCACTGGCAATCGGTTATTTGCGACTACGCCAACGCGTTTTGCGCGAATCTCTTAAGAGCCCGTTAAAGCTCAAAAAAAGTCCGCAGACGGTGCAGAAAGGTGGCCGTGTACTCGCGCTCCTTTTTCTGGTTCTGAGCTTGTGACGCTGCTTCTTTCAGGACGCCCTCATTTTCCAATTTGCGCCTGGCCAGCAACTCGCTCAGCCGCTCAAGACAATCTGGCGAATCGCGGATCACTTCTGCCATCACCGGCTTGCCGATTTCCAGCACGTAACAATCGCTCTCGGCCTGCACCGTTGCCGTCCGGCTTTCACCAGTAAGAAGGGACATTTCCCCGAAACAATCGCCTGCGCTCAATGTCGCGACGGGAATTGAACTTCCGTTTTTTGAAACCCAAACCCGCGCGGCGCCTCGCAGTAAAACGAACATGGAATCTCCCTCCGCACCTTCCTTGATCACATTCTCGCCACGACCGAAGTAGTTGAGATGTGCCTCTTTAACTAGACTGTCGATCTGGGCATCCGACAAACACTCAAAGAGCGGTTCCTCCCGCAGAACCGCGCGTGCCTCGTCGTAGTCTTCATACACCGCCGGTGCCGCTCGGCGCTCGACGCGCAATGTGCGAATTGGGAAGGGGATTGTGATGCCCTGGCGCTTCAGTTCATACCAGACATTCGTACGGACGGCGTCGTTGATCTCGTTGATTCTTGAATGATTGCCCATGTAGAACTTGATCTCGTAGATGACAGCGAAATCGGCGAAATCGACCAGGAAGACTTTTACTTTTGGCTCCGCCAGGACACCGTCTGCGCTGGAGGCCGCGCGAAAGAGCGCATCCTTGACGCGATTGGGTCGGTTTTTATACTCGACCCCGACGCGAATCCGCATCGCATGGACTTCCGTTGGATAGTGAAGATTGACGATCGCATGGCCGACCATCTCGTTGTTCGGGATGTCGAGATAAATGCCGTCGTTTGTGCGCAGCCGCGTCGAGCGCCAGTTAATCTCCATTACTTCGGCAAAGCGCTCGCCGACTTGCAACCAGTCGCCAACTTTATAAGGTCGGTTAATCTGGATTGATATTCCGCCTATAATCCCGGCAAAAAGATTCTGCCCGGCGAATCCGACGATGATTGCGACTACCCCGGAGCCCGCGAGCAGTCCGTTCAATTGCGCTTGCGCATGATAGCCGTAACTCAGGACAAAAAGAAGTACGACCAAAAAAATGATACCGCCGACAATCTCACGAAGAAAATGCGGAATTGGTGTTTCCCGTTTCTTTTCGAAATAGAGATCCCAAACGTACCGGTTCACGAGCGCGACTGCGAACGCCGTGCTCAATAAGATCACGGCTGCGCCGACATGATTTCGCCACGATGCATGGACTCCGTAAACGGCGATGGCCGCGTAGAACGCCAGCGTCAGGCAGAAAAGTCGAAACAGCTGACCAAGTCTCACTCCTGCCCGCCTCTTTAAAAAGCGGCCGATCCCGAGCGCGATAAAAAACGTGCCGATGAACGCGATCACGGTGATCGCGTCCCGCTCTGCTTCAGACAACGCGTTAAACATCAGGCCCTCAGTATATCAGAAGGGAATTCCCTGAAACAAGTTCTCTTGCAGTTACAGGGCGCGTGCGTTGGCACGCAAGCTTTCGAGGGCCTCACAAGCACTTGTTTGTCATTCCGAGCGAAGCGCAGCGCAGTCGAGGACTCTCTTACTGCTAGTGAATAATGAGAGATGGTCTCGACTCCGCTCGACATGACAGTGCTCTATTTCGGCGGCGCGATAATAAGCCACGCCCAGCCCGCAAGAAAACAAAGACCGCCGAGCGGCGTAATCGCCCCAAGCCAATCCGGCGGCTGCCGGATCAGCGCCATAAGGTACAGACTGCCGCTAAACAGAAAA
>QHOM01000085.1 GCA_003218785.1 Verrucomicrobiota bacterium | reverse complement strand
AAAACGGTGGAAGCGATTGTTATGATTGTTGAATGTGCCCATTCCGCCGCGAGTGAACGTCTGCCCGCCTCGCGCAGGCATCGAACCGAAATTGTGGCCGCCGCTACCGCGCGGAGCAGCTGTGACTACTGACGCAGTTAGTGTTAGCGCAGCAAGGCAACTCAAGAAAAGTATAAGTTTTGAATTATTCATAGTAAATGGGGTTTCCGATTATTAGACACCGCAGGCCGGGTAAAGTCTCGCTTTTTTTACGGGTGTGTAAGAATAGACCCCAGAACATTTTCGCCTCGTCTCCACTGTTTTGCGGCGCATATAGTGCGATCCGATGTTGGCTTTCACCTAATGAAGTCACCAGCTCATATCGTTGGCTCGGTTATAATCGTACTGGCACTGAGTGAAACCGGGCTGCGTTGCGCAGGGCTCGAGCGGAGCGTGAGTCCTTCACAGCAATTCATTATTTACGGCGCTAATGGGGCGCTGCGCGGCGCCCTCTCCGAGCTTGCAGAGCAGACCAAGACCAATTTGCTCGCGCTGTTGCAGCAGCCTGACCGGTGGAAAACGCCAATCGTCGTCAATTTGCAACCGCAGCAGGCAAACCTGCCCGAAATCCCGCCGACGGAGTTACGATTTAGCCAGACCGGTTCTGGCCTAAAGCTGCAGCTCGATTTGAAGATCGCCCAAAACTTGGACGCTTCATTGATGGAGCGCGAACTGCTGCGCGCGATTCTGCTGGAGATGATTTATCGAAAAGAACCGGACATTGCTCCTGGCAACGTATTCGTCGAGCCGCCGGACTGGTTGCTCGAAGGCGTGCTCGCGCTTGCAGGCGAAGGCGACCGCGGCCCTCTTGTCGAGGCGCTTTCCCTGTCGGACAAGGGGGTGTCGCTGGAGGAATTTCTGCGACAACGCCCCGGGCTACTTGATTCCGCTGGCCGTATGCTTTATCGCGCATATTCCCTTGCGCTGGTGCAATTCCTTATCGATGGCCCCGATGGGCGCTCGCGACTGGCACGTTACATCGGAAGTCTGTCGCATGCGTCAAACGATCCGCTGGCCGATTTGAAAGCGCAGTTTCCCTCGCTGGCTGGCAATGCAGAAAAGACCTGGCAATCGGCCATCACTCGATTAAGTGGAGTTCAAACTTTTCAGTTGCTTACTTTTGCCGAAAGCGAACGACGCCTCGATGAATTGTTGCGCGCTAAAATTCCGGAGATCGGAAAATCAGTCGATCTCGGCGCGCTCGCGCGGCAAAAGGCTTCGGCGCCGGAAAAAGTGGCCCTTAATCAATTGAGCCAGGCGTTACTCTTGCTAATCGGGCAGGCGAACCCCGTTTTGCGGCCGGTCGCCCGCGAATACCAAGAAATCGCAACGCGGCTTGCGCGCGGTAAACGGAGGGGAGTCACCAAGCGTCTGGCGCGATTGGAAAATACTCGCCAAAGACTCGCCTCTCGCATGAGCGACATTGATGATTACATGAACTGGTTCGAAGCGACGCAAATGGAGAGTAGGAGCGGTGTTTTCGCTGATTACCTGAGAGCAGCGGACCAGCCGCAGGCACCCGAACCGCGGCGGCGCGATCCGCTGTCAGTTTATCTGGATGCGCTGCAGGACCAGCTCGAAGACTACCAGCAGTAGCACAGGTTTCCCCGCCGCGACGGACGGGCGGCCAGGCGTTCCTGCAAATTTGTGCGGAGTTGCTCGCGCGAAGCTTGCTGCTTATCGTAGTGGGCGCCGAAACGAGCGCTTTTTCTATTGATGCAAAAAATTGGATTTGCCGAAGCTCTTGATTCGATCCTGGCCAGCGACGCGCGTTACCAGGGGGACGCGTATGTTTTTCTACGCGACGCGCTCGATTTCACAACGAAACAGCAGAAGAAAATCAAGGGAGCCACGGTGCGCCATGTGAGTGGGCCGGAACTGCTGGAAGGCGTGCGGCAGTACGCCCTTAAGGAATTTGGTCCGCTGGTCATGACGGTTTTCGATAACTGGGGCATTCATTCCTGCGAGGATATTGGAAACATGGTTTTTAATCTGATTGGCGCCGGGATATTCGGGAAGACCGAGGAGGATTCGATCGAAGATTTCAAGAACGTCTATGATTTTGAAGAGGCTTTTGTGAAGCCATTCGCGCCGACAAAACCACAGGCTGCGAAGCCGCCTTCGGAATTGCCGGTATCTAAGCCTGTATGATGCGATTCGCGCCGAGCGTAGCGCTTTTGGTCGCGATTATGTTTAGGACTGCCAATCTGAATGCCGCTGGGCCTGACGGCTCGTCCGTAATCACGTTTCCGCCGAGCTCGGCACAAAAATGGGTGCTGCCAAATGGGCTGACGATCATCGTGCAGGAAGATCACAGCGCGCCGGTGGCAAGTGTGCAGGCGTGGTGTGCCACAGGGAGCATCGATGAAGACGCGCATCTTGGCGCGGGCTTGTCTCACATTCTCGAGCACATGCTTTTTAAGGGCACCAAAACGCGATCGACCAACGAGATCGCACAGAAGATTCAGGACGTCGGCGGCTACATTAACGCCTACACGTCCTTCGATCGCACCGTTTTTTGGATCGATGTGCCGAAGGATGGTGTCGCCACCGCGCTCGACGTTTTGGCCGATGCGATGATGAATTCGACTTTGCCGCCGGAAGAATACCGGAAAGAACAGGAAGTGATCCGGCGCGAATTCGCCATGGGCATGGATGATCCCGATCGCATGGCTGGGCTGCTTCTTTTTGCCACCGCGTATCAGCGGCATCCATACCGCTTCCCGGTGATCGGCGAGATTGAAATCTACAATCAGCTCACACAAGAACAGGTGATGCAGTATTACAAGACGCGCTACGTCCCGAACAATCTGACGTTCACCATAGTGGGTGATGTGGATACAGAGAAAGTGCGGCAACAGCTCGCTGAGCTGTTCAAACCTTATCCGGAGCAATCACTCAAACCAGTGTTTATTCCTGCGGAACCGCCGCAGCTCGGCCGGCGCGAAGCGCATCAGGAATTTCCCACGGAACTGACGCATCTCGAGCTCGCATGGCACATTCCGGAGATCACGAGTCCCGACGTCCCCGCGCTCGATCTTCTCTCGACCATCCTCGGCGACGGGCGCAGTTCGCGTTTGTACCGGCGCGTGCGTGAAGAGGCCGGTCTCGCTTTCAGTATATCGGCGTTTTCTTACACGCCGGGCGATCCTGGTTTATTTGGAATTGATGCCACTCTCGATCCAAAGAAACGCGATGCAGCTGAGCAATTGGTCCTGCGCATCATCGACGAGGTGAAGCAAGCGGGTGTCACGGCGGAGGAATTGACCAAGGCAAAAAAAATATCGCTTAGTCACCATCTGGGCGCTCTAACGACAATGCGCGGCCAGGCTTCGGATATTGGCTCGAATTGGTTTCTCACGCGAAATCTGAATTTCAGCCGGGATTATCTCGATGCTGTCCAGAAGGTGACGCTCGATGACATTAAGCGGGTCGCCGCAAATTACCTGACGGACACCAACCTGACCCTTGTGTCGTTGAATCCGAAGGGTTCGCTGGCTGCTAAAGCGGAGGGTCCAAGGGTCGCTGGGGCGGCTGAGATTCAAAAGTTCGAGCTCTCGAATGGATTGCGACTTTTGGTGCGCGAAGATCGTCGGCTGCCGCTGGTTGCGATGGGCGCGGTTTTCCGTGGCGGCCTTCTCGCGGAGACTACGCAGGACAACGGCATCACGCGTTTGATGGCGAAGGTGCTGCTGAAAGGAACCAAAACGCGGACCGCAGAACAAATTGCAAACCAGATCGAAGCGGTCGGCGGCTCGATTTCGAGCGATGCCGGGAACAACACCTTTAATGTTTCACTCGGTGTCACCAAGCCTGACGTGAAGTTAGGCGTTGAGTTGCTTTCGGATGTGTTGCTCAACGCGACCATGCCGGAAAAAGCGATCGCGCGAGAAAAAGAAATTCAGATCGCCGCCATCCAGCAGGAGGAAGAGCAGTTGACAGCCGTTGCGCGCAACATTATGCGGCAGGCGCTCTTCCCGCAACATCAGTATGCCCTTCGCGCAAATGGGTCGGTCGACTCCGTGCAGCGGCTTACGCAAAAAGATCTGCTCGCATTTCGCGATCGCTACATCGTCGCAAAAAACGGCGTCATTTTCGTCTTTGGCGATGTGAAGGCGGCAGACGTGAAGGCGCTTTTCGAGAAAGCGCTCGATAGCATGAAACCGGGTATGCTCGCCCTGACTGACATACATCCGGCCACGCCACTCAGCGGGACAGAAGCCGTCGAAAGCAGGAAGGACAAAGCCCAAGGCGTGATCATGGTCGGGTTTCGTGGTGCAAGTGTATCGAGTCCGGATCGAACCGTGCTGGACTTAATCGATGAGGCAAGCAGCGATCTCGGCTCACGCTTTTTCGTACGCATTCGTGAGCAAATGGGGCTGGCCTATTACGTGGGCGCGAACCAGATGCAAGGTCTCGTGCCGGGATTGTTCGCTTTTTATCTCGGCACCGATCCGCAAAAAATTGAGCCGGTGAAGACGGCGTTGCTCGATGAAATCCACAAGCTTGCGAACGATGGTCTGACAAGTCAGGAATTGACGCGGGCGAAAAAGAAATTGATTGGGCAACAAGATATTGCCAACCAAAGCAACGATGCTTTCGGTTATCAATGTTCGCTCGACGAGATTTACGGACTTGGCTTTGATTTTTATAAACGGCTCGAACACGATGTTGACGCAGTGAGCCTGGACGATATTAAGCGCGTGGCTGCGAAATATTTCCGCGATCAACCATATGTTTTGGCGACGGTGCGACCGCCAGAAGGTTCCGCAGCCGCGAAACAGAAATGAGCCATGGCTGAAGTCCAGACCAGCACACAGAGCGGCGAGCTTTCACAGCGCTTCATTGAGTTCGTGATGATGCACGCCCAAAACGCCGCTCTGTTTCTCGGGCAAATTCCAAATCCAAAAACCGGCGAAGGCGAAGTGAATTTGGAACTGGCCAAAATGTTCATCGATCAACTGGCCATGATTCAGGAAAAGACGCGCGGAAACCTGTCGAACGAAGAGTCCACCGTGTTGCGCAACGCTCTTTCCAACTTGCAAATGGCGTATGTGGAAGTTGCGCGGGAAACGCCCAAAGGCGCCGAGCAGCCAGCGCAACCCGCGCCCGAGCAAAAACCAGTGGAGCAACCATCGACAAGTAAGCCGGCGCCATCAGCGCCGATTAGTTCCACCGAACCTGAGGCTGAATCGAAGAAGAAATTCACCAAAAGCTACGGCCCATAGCTCGATTCCGCTTTGACGGAATTACTCGAATTTCGCCGCGATTTGAGGTCTATAATGGAATTAGACCCAAAGACTCTGTATAAACCTTGTTAGATGAACGGACTAACGGTCCGTTTGCGCGCTCTCATCCGAATTAAGTCACGTGCACGCAAACAAGTCCCGTAACGGCAACACGCTAAATGGGGATACGAAGGTCGCTGCTGATTCGCTCGAAGCAGCAGAGGACGCGGGCCTGCGCTATGTGAGCGATGAGCAACGCGGTTTTTCGCGCCGACGCAAGGGCGAGGAATTCGAATATTTTGATACAAAGGGAAAGTCGATTCGCGACGAACAACGATTGTTGCGCATCAAGCGGCTCGCTATTCCGCCGGCATGGAGTGATGTCTGGATTTGTCCCTCGCCTAATGGGCACATCCAAGCCACCGGAAGAGATGCCCGAAGACGGAAACAATATCGGTATCACGAACGCTGGCGGGAAATACGCGATGAGAACAAATACGATCGACTGGTCAATTTCGGAAAAGCGCTCCCGAAAATTCGGAGATCGAGCGAAGCCTCATCCGAGTCGGCAATGAAGAATATGCGCGCGAAAACAAATCGTTTGGTCTTACGACCATGCAAGATCGACATGTGGACGTGAAAGGCTCGAAGCTTCGCTTTCGTTTTCGCGGCAAGAGTGGGCGAGAGCATGAAGTGGATGTAACAGATCGCCGGCTCGCGAGGATTTTATTGAAGCTGCAGGACCTCCCTGGCACAAGCCTGTTTCAGTACGTCGATGACGAAGAGAATGTTCGCGAAATAACTTCGCAGGCTGTGAACGAGTATCTGCACGAAATCACAGGCGAAGATTTCACCGCGAAAGACTTTCGGACATGGGCGGGAACGGTACTGGCCGCGATCGCGCTCGGCACGACGGCCGCTTCTGAAACAAAGAAACAGGCCAAAGCCAACATTAAACACGCAATCAGCGCGGTGGCAGAAATTCTTGGCAACACCCCCGCAGTTTGCCGGCGGTGTTACATTCACCCCACCATTCTTGAAGCGTATCTGAACGGAAATTCAGTCAACGGCTTTAAGCCGAGGAGTCAGGAGTTCGAAAGACGAGGCGTTGATCTTGCCTCGGCACAAGCAGCCGTTCTGAAATTTTTGCAAGGCAACTCGTCAGAGAAATCCGGCTGACGAAACTTCTACCTATTGGCTGGAACTGGTGCGCCGCGTCGGTGTGGGACTAGGCCTCGCCCTTGCACTCTTGCGGACGTTAATTGTCTGCTGCCCCGTCGTCGCCGCTTGTCGTTCCTCTTCAGGATATTTCTTTGTTGTCGGCCAGATGAGACGCCACGGCTGAGTTTTTATTGTCTCGCTGAATTGCTTGATGTTCTCGCCGGCCGGGCCGAGGTCGGCAACGGTGGTTTTTAGTTTTTCTGACGACGTGCGGACGTTTTGCAGGGTGATCTCGATATTGTTGTTTTCCGAAAGGCTGGTGCTGATTTTTTCGATGTTGGTAAGCGAATGCGATAGCGCGCTATCGGGCGCGGTTAGATCGGAAAGATGTTCGCCGAACGTCTTGAACTGGCCGAGCGCGAGGGTGAGCTCGGAGTTTTCATCGGTGAGGCGGTTGAGATTTGAGGCGGTCTGCTGAAGATCTTTCATCGTATTAGTAGCTTCGGCTGCGACAGGCTTGATGACTTCAAGCATCTTCGCCGCAGCTTCGCCCAGATCGGGAGTGCGCACTCCAGCGAACATTTCGCCATCTTTCGCGCGGCCTGAGCTTTGGGTGCCCTGTGTGATATCGATGGCCATGTCGCCGAGCAATCCCAGCTGCATCAATCGCGCCCTGGCGTCACGATAGACCTTGGCGTTCTTGTCCACTTGAACCTCGACGCGGACTTCGAATTTTGGTTTGCCCGGCGTCGGAGTCGGACTAGGGCTGACGTTGGCTTCGGGAGGATGAATGGCCGCTTCGGCTTCCTGCGCCTGTTTCTCTTCTTTGCCCGAGACGGGCGAGAATAATTTCTGGACTTGTCCAATCTTGCGCCCGGCCAACATGACC
>QHOM01000084.1 GCA_003218785.1 Verrucomicrobiota bacterium | reverse complement strand
TACGCGCGCGACGGCGAGCTGGTCGCGACATCGGTGTTGGGTAAGGAGCTGGCTGGCTCTAATCCGGTGCGGCGGGCTATCGCCACGTACCTGCATGCTGCGGGCAGCCAATCGGGATACGGCTTTTTTGCGCCGAATATCCCGGGTCACCACAAGTTGACCTTGGAACTATATTACCATGACGGCCGGGTCGAATATGACTCGCCGCATGTGAGCGGGAGAGCCGCCGCCCTCCGTTTGGACAGTTTATTAGACAGGTTGGCGGAGCCCGGTTACGAGCCGTTACGGGAAGTGATAGTTAAAATGCTCGCGTTCTCCGTTTGGCAGGAGCACCCGGATGTGAAAAAGATTCGGGCCATTTTCGGATCGGTCAACATGCCTGGCATCAGTGACTTTGAACATGGGAAAAAAGAATCGTTCCAACCCATGTTCAGCTTCGATTTCAGCCTTCGTAACGAAGAAAACCAGTCAACAACGCGATGACATGGCTACGGCGATGGTGGAACCGATTGATGGGCTTTCTGTTTCCGCCAGAAACCGATAAGTGGCTTACCGTTTTGCGTATCGGCCTGGGTCTGCAAGTTGCAGTCTACGCGCTGTTCTTGAAAAGTGACTGGAATTACTTGTTCGCCCGGACTGGCAGCGGTCTTGTCAGCCGCGACTTGGGAGAGGCGATTATCTCTTTCGACAGTCCTTTCATTCCGAAACTTGGTTGGCTTGTTGCTCTTGGCGGCCACATCGGCATCGGCGAAGAAACAGTACTTTCTGTTGCCTGGGCCTGCTTGCTTTGTGCGGGATGTTGTTTGTTGCTGGGACTTTTCTGCCGCCCGGCAGCAATAATTGCCTGGTTTCTTCACCTCTGCGCGGCTGAAAGTGGCGGGTTACTGGCATACGGTGCCGATAACTTTATGACCATGGGACTCTTTTATTTGATGTTGTCGCCGCTGCCTGATCGGTACTCTCTTGATCACCGGCTGGTAAAAACAAAACCGAAGGATCCACAACTTTTAGGCTTTTGGCGGCGCGTTTTACAGTTGCACCTATGCTTCGTTTACTTTTTCGGAGGCTTGGCGAAATGCCTGGGCAGCGGCTGGTGGGACGGAACAAATCTCTGGCGATCACTGACACGACCACCTTTTAATATCATTTCACCGGACGTTCTTATTCGATTTAAATACCTTCTGCCTGTACTCGGGATTTCAATCTGCCTGCTCGAACTTGGTTATGTATTCTTCATTTGGATGAAAAAGACCCGGTCCGTTTGGCTGGTTTGCATTCTGGGGATGCATGTCGCCATCGGATTGACAATGGGAATGTATCTTTTCGCCCTCATTATGATCGTATTGAATCTTGCCGCGTTCGGCCCTGATTTCGGATCTCTTTCCCTCGCGTATCGTCAACGATTCCACGCAGTTTTTACGAAACAACTCACACCGTAACGGATCGACAATAACCCCCTTCACTAACTTCTACGGAATCTGCGAGGCGAATTTCTCAAAATCGACTAACCACTAATCGACACGAATTAACGCAAATGATGCCGAATTTTTAAGGCGTGCCTGGCAGTCGCGCTTTCCCTCGTGTTTATTGGTGTGCATTCGTGGTTACATGCTGCAGGATCAGCCGACGCGGAAACGGATATCGCGGATGGTCTTTCCGCCGAAGCGTTGTTTCAATTTTCGCAGGATTTCGATCTTGGAAACTTGTTCGAGTTCGTAGTGCAGGGCCGGTTGGAGAACGCGGACGTAGAGAATGCCGTCGCGTAACGCAACCGGTGCAGAATGCGCGGCGATGAATTCGCCGACGATTTTTGACCAAGCGTCGATCACTTCTGTCTCGCGCAAGCGCTCGCGTAATCCGAGCCGCTGCATCAACTTCGGCACCAGGTCAGCTGGTGATTGCCAGCGATCCGGCCGCACTTTTCTCTCGGGAAGTCCCCGCCATTCGGCGATCACTGCGGCGCGAAGAGAACGGTCCATGGGAAGGATTATTTAGCCACAGATCGACACGGATGAAACACAGATTTTTTTAAGGATAGTCGGCGCACCCGCTTCGCCGTAGCGAATGCGCCCTGTGCAGGACGGTCGCGCCCGATCTCTTGCGGCTGACACAGCCGCCGCTACAAGTTTCCGAAATCCGATTTCCGCAATCCGAAATTGACTAATATTTCCGCCGCATGTGGCTCGGCAGAATATTCAATTCGGTGCGGTACTTGGCCACCGTGCGGCGCGCGATGGGAATGCCGCGCTCAGTCAGAATTTCGACGATCTCCTGGTCGCTCAACGGCGAGCTGCCAGGCTCGTGCTTCACCAAATCAAGGATGGCTTCTTTCACGCTTGTGTTGCTCATCGATTCGCCCGTAGCAGTTTGATATCCGGGCGTGAAAAAGTATTTCATCTCGAAAATACCCTGAGGGCTGGCCATGTATTTTCCGGACACGGCGCGGCTGACCGTGGTCTCGTGCACGCCAATCGCATCGGCGATGTCCCCCATGGTCATCGGCTTCAGATGCGATGGGCCGTGCTCAAAGAAATCCCGTTGCCGCGAAACGATCTGGTGCGTGATATTGGAAATCGTTTGCTGGCGCTGGTGGATCGATCGGATCAGGAATTTGCCGCTCCGGATTTTGTCGCGGATGTAATCTTTGACTTCAGCGCCGTTGCTGTCCTGCGCGATAATGTCCTTGTAGATATTGCTGATCCGTAGATGCGGGATTTGCTCGTTGTTTAGGGTAATCTGGTAATCGCCGTCCACCTTTTCCACAGTCACGTCCGGTAGCACGTAGTTTTGCGGGGCGGCGGCGAAGACCTGACCAGGGCGCGGGTTCAGCCGCGCGATGTTGTTGGCGCACTTTTGCACTTCCTCCACGCTGATGCCCATTCGTCGCGCAATTTCGGGAAAGCGGCGCTTTCCCAAATCTTCCATGTGCTCGGAGATAATTTTGTATTCGAGGCTGCCTTCTTTCCCTTCACGCTGCAATTGAATGAGTAGACACTCGCGCAAATCGCGCGCGCCCACGCCTTGTGGATAGAAGCTCTGGATGAGCGTAAGCATCTTCTCGAAATCTTCCTTCGGAATTCCGGAACTGAGTGCCATTTCTTCCGACCAGCGTTGAGCGCGGTCTGATTCAGCTGCCCCATAAGGTGCTGCTGAAGCGTTTCCTGCATGGCGATGGAATCGAAAAAGAACTGGCGCTTGTCTTTTGCTTCCTGCGAACGGCCGCTGTAGCCACTCGACTGCGCCATGTAATCGCGCCATTCCTCATCCAGGCTCGCCAGCTTCTCGAATTCCTCCTTGAAATTGTCGTCGGCCGAAGGCTCGGCGCCGTTGGGGCCGTCGAGACTCGGGTCATCCGGCAATTCATCGAGCACGGGGTTCGTCTCCATTTCCTGTTGAACCAGGTTGCGGAGCTCGAGCAATGGCGTCTGGAGGATGAGAAGGCTTTGCTGGAGTTGCGGCGCGAGAATTTGTTGCAGCGCAAGGTTCTGCGACTGGTGCATTCCGTGGCCGGCCATACGCCGAATTTACCGGTGCAGCTGGCGACAAGCAAGCAATTCACACGCTGAAACGTCCTGTAGCGGCAGAGCCTGCCCTGAGCGATAGCCGAACGGGCGTGTCGCCTGCAGGAATTTGCAGTTGCAGCCGACACGGCCGCCTCTACAGCATCGAGCATCCAGTTATCCAGGCGTCGCGCTTAAACTCCCGCCATGTCCCATTTCTTAATCGTTTCCCGAATCAGGCGCGCGATTTTGTCGTTTACTTTGCTGAAATAGATCCTCGCTTTTACCAGATCAAATTTCGGATAACCCTGGCCTTCTTTGTAAAGCATGATGGTCGATGGAAACGGATACGCGCTCCACGTGTTGGGTGGCGGAATCGCAGTCGCCATCTCTGATTTGTAATGCTCCTTCTGAACAAGAGCGGGATCGATCGCCAGGATGTATGCGGTCTCGTTTTCCGCTCCGTGGCCACCATCTTCGCCGAATACTTCCAGCGTCACGTCGCTGCAGTAAGACCACCAGTTTACGACCAGAATTCTCGCGCCCGTGTCGCGTCCGACTTCTTGGGTGAGCGCGCCCAGAATCGCGGTCTGCCCGCCGCCGTGGCCGTTTAGCAAAATGATATTTTTGAATTTATTCTTGGCCAGCCCAGCAAGAACAGCGCGAATATAGCTGCGAAAGGCTTCTACGGGAATGGTGAAGCTGCCCGGGTATGCGTCCATGATTCCAGTGAATCCATAGGGAACCGCCGGCGCGACCATCGCGTTGACGCGCGGGGCGATCTCGCGCGCCATTGCCACTGGCGCGAGAATGTCCGTTCCGTTGGGTGCGACGCCGTGTGGCTCAAGCGTGCCCAGCGGCAGCAGGACCGTATCGATTTTCGCCGGAACCCATTCGCGAAATTCGATCCAGTTGATGCGCTCCAGGTCGCGCGTGCGCGGCGCGCTCTTCTTGGCGGTCTTCATCAAGGCAGATTAACGGCAGCACGATTGTCCTGCTTCTTCAAATTGGTCGCAAGCTGGATGCATTCGCTACATCCTTCCATTCACCATCATCCAATTCACTGGCCCATCGAATCCCACGATTTCTTGAAAGAGATTCGCTGAGCCACTGCACGGGATACTGATGAGGTCGGCCCGAAATCCTGGCCGAATCCGGCCGAACGCGTTTTCTTGATGCAACGCCAGCGCAGCATTCACCGTGACCATTTCAAGAATTTTATCGGGCGACATTCGGGGCTCGCTGCGCTGAAACGCGCGCATCTCGGCGAACAAACTCAAGTTCTCGTTGCTTGCGAGGCTATCGGTCCCCAGGCAAATGTTCAATCCAAGGGCGCGCAATTTGTGGAAGGGAAATCGGTTGTGCGCGAAATAACCGTGACTGCGGGGCGAATGCACCACATGAAATCTTCTCTTCGCTGTTTCGAGCAAATCGAAATCGCTTTCCGTTAGTTCGTTGAGATGAGCGATCAACCAGTCCTTGTCATTTCGAGCGGCGCGCAGCGCACTCGAGTAATCTCTTATTGTTAAAAAATTCGCCAACGGCGTCTCTTTCCCGCAGTCGTTCATCAGCCGCCCGATACTTTTCATAAATTCGTAGAGCGGACCCGACCCCTCGCGAAACATCTCCATTTCTTCGGGCGACTCCGCGAGATGCGTCGTCAACAAAACGTTCTCGCGTCGCGCGACTTCCTCGCAGCGACGATACAAATCTCTCGATGCTGTAAATAGCGCGTGCGGCGCCAATCCCCACTTCTCCTCTGACTGCAGCGATTTAATTGCAAGATCGACAAGTTCATTTGCACGTTCCGGCGACCGTAGATCGATCAATTCCGCAAACCACCACGTTCGAATCGGCGAGCGAATCTGTGAGATCAACTCCGGAAACGCGGTGAGGTTCGCGACTGTCGTCGTGCCGAATCTTTTTGCTTCCGCGAAACCGTCCGTGATCGACGCGAGATAATCGTCTGCGCCGAGTTTTGCCTTCTCCGCATTGATTGCTCGAATCCAATCGGCAAAAGATTTTCGCGACGGGATTTTGCCGCGCAAACAAGTGTAATCGAGATGACAATGCGCGTTGATCAGTCCGGGCAGCAGCGCTTGCTCGCCGAGGTCGACAGTTTCCTGCCCCGAGTGTCGCGCGGAAACCCCAGGAAATTCTCCAACCTCAATAATTCGATTTCCGGAGATGACGACGCCGCCGTCCTCAATTGGCGGTCCATCCATCGTCGCGACGGTGCGCGCGCGAATGATCATTCGCCTTTCACGGCTTTCCGGCATTCCGCCACAAGTAGGTTGCACGCTTCCTGGCAAAGCAGCGGAATTGTAGCTGCGGTCGCTGCTGTAGCCCGGGTCGCTAACCCCGGCCCTGTCGCAGTTTGATCGTGGGCAGGATCAAACTTCTGAGGCGGCAACTTGGTCGATGCAATCGTGCCGCGGCGATCGCGCTTCCATAGAATCGTTCGCAAACACCCCCCATTAGATCGGCAAAAATCTCCCACGACGTCATCGATCTGTTCATCGGAAATTTTCGCGGCGACGCGGTACATTCCTGACTGTCGATCTAATGTATCGCGCAGATTAGTGGTGCGCAGTTGGCCACTTTTCCAAGCGCCAAAAACAGCGAGCCTGCCCGGATAAAAATAATCGAGCGCCCGCTTCAATTCCGGGCTTGTCGAAAGCTCCAATCGCCAGCCACAACGCAAATTCGGAGCCGTTTTGAGCGGACGATAATTTCCAGCCTCATCGTATTTCGCAATCTCGGCTGCATTTTCTGCGTTTCGAAACGTTTGCAAGTTAGTACGATCTTCATCATCGCGGTGCGATAAAATAAAATCGTCGTTTCTTTTCTGGACCAGAATTTGACCCAAGTGGAAACGATCAGTTAGCGCAGCTTGGAGCAATGAGTCGATGGAGGTCGGCACGCCTCTCAACCCCGAAAACTTTCGAGGCATTTGGCAGGCGAGACGCCCGCCTGCCACACAGACAAGATGTCTGTGCCACGCATCTTTAATGCAAACAGTGCGCAATCAGACCACCTGCGCGTTCCAGAAATTGTCGATCTTCCTCGCCAAATGCGTTCAACTGATCACTCTCGACGTCCAACATGCCGAGAATATGCCGATGCTCATTTCTCATAGGGACAACGATCTCTGAGCGCGTTGTGTGGAATGTGGGTAGATAGCGCGGATCGTGATGCACGTCACCCGCGATGATTGGGTCGCCGGAGTCCAACGCCGCGCCACACAAGCCCTGCATGATTGGAAAACGCGGATACGTCGGCGGCTCGTTGCCCGTTCCGGCGAGAATCACGAAATCTTCTTTCACGATCTTGTAAACGCCGACCCAGCGATAATTGCGCGCCGCACGCATCATCTCCACGAGTTGCTTCATCCGCTTTGGCGTGCAGCCGCCGGCGAGCGCGAATGCCCCGATCTCTTGCAGCTTCTTGCAGGTCGTTTCTTTCATTCGCGGGAGAGCAATCTCGCGCAAAAGAAAACAAGCGCGAGCGAGATTTCAACTTTTTGCAATTAATTTTGCCAAGGATCGCTCCGAAGGAGCAATGG
This sequence comes from Verrucomicrobiota bacterium, assembly GCA_003218785.1. Classification (GTDB taxonomy): domain Bacteria; phylum Verrucomicrobiota; class Verrucomicrobiia; order Chthoniobacterales; family UBA10450; genus Udaeobacter. Next base: position 2,329 of record QHOM01000084.1, on the reverse strand, counting down.
GGGGATTAGCCGGTGGTGCAAACCACCGGTTGCGGGAGTATAAAACATACTAAGCCCCGGCAGAGGCGGCGGAATCAGAGATAACGTTCATCAAATTCCACCCCGCTGCGGCGTAATAACTCCAGATACTCCTCGCGAAGCGTGCGCGTGCGATGGTGGTCTTCCTGTCGCTCGATGTAGCGACGAACCGCTCCGCGTTGCGAGGCGCTCACGGTAAACGCGCCATAACCTTCCTGCCACGCGAAACCCCGAACACCAATTTCGTTGTGCACCCAGCCGGACGAAACGGCCTTTAGCTCGCGAAGCACGTCAGCCAAGCGGTGCGTCGCACGAAGACCAATAAGCAGATGCACGTGATCGGAGGCGCCGCCAATGCTCTCGGCGATTCCGTCGGCGGTGCCGATGATCCCTCCAAGATACGCGTGCAATTTGCCGCGCCACGCAGCTTGGATCATCGGCTCGTGGTTCTTCGTTCCAAAAACGATGTGATAATGCAGGCTCAGGTGCGTTGATGGCATGATGAACTGATTGTTTGCCTCGCCCCTGCCGAGGCTTGGCGGTTTGTTTACACGATAACCGGTGGTTTGCACCATCGGCTAATTTCCGCGCATCCCTCCGGGATTCCATGCCTGGACCGTCTGCACCCGATGAACCTGTTCGATAATGATATCGGCGAAACCCGCGTCGGTGCCGATGGACGGTGCGTAGAATAACAAGCGGCCATCTACGTTGTACGGATTCCGTTTGAAAACTTCGCCTGCCGCACTGCCAGATTTAGTCATCGATATGCCGATGAGCTTGGGAATGTCTTCGTAACTGTGAAGTCCATCCGAAATGAAAAACGGAACAACGACAACGTTTGGAGTAGTCGTCAATTTTTGCCAATCGGAGACGAGCGGCGGTTCTTCCATGTAAACGTTTAGCACGGCCGCATATTTTCCGAGCGAGCGGATTTTCTCTGCTTCGCGTTTCGCCGCCACAGCGCTGTTTTCATTCAAATCCGTCCCATGCGCAACGATCAGCAAAGTAGTTTTGAGGGGATCGACACCACGCGCGACTTGGCGAGCGCGCTGGAGAAGCAAATCTGTCATCGAGGGATGGCTGCCAACCGGCTCGCAATATTTCCACACCTGGCCATTTGGTCTCTTTGTCATTGGACCAATTAATTCAAGCTCCCGCGGAATTACGGTCTGCGTGAAATAACCTTCGCTGATGAAATTCGGCACGACGTAAACATCGTGAACCAACTCGGGATCGAACAAGAACAGCGCGTCGCGCAAACTCGGTTCTTCTTTCCAAAAAGCGCACCCGACCTCGGCAAAAACTTTCCGACGTCGAATCTCCGCAGCATGCGCCAGCGTCGGCGCGCTCGAATCCGGATTGACGGTCGAGCCGTGACCGACAATAAGTAGGGCGCTATTCGGTCTTGTTATCACGGTTAACGATTAACGCTCAACGCTCAAGGTTCAACTTGCGGGTGGCAAGCAGAATGCGCGATAACGAACCTGAAAGCGGCTTGAATTAAACCCTTAATAGGCTTTAAATAGATCGTATGACGACGCTCACAATTACTGACGCGAAGAAGAATCTCGGCAAATGGCTAAGCGCTGCCGTCCATGGCGAAGATGTGGGAATCATCTCCGGCGCTGCGATCGTTGCGCTGAAGCCCGTGAAAGTGCGCATCGCTCATCCGGTGGAGATTCGCGAGATTGATTACGAGTACGCGCGGCAGGAATACGGAGTGACCAAGACGGAGCTGAATCGGTTCAAGAAGCGCAGCGAGGCGGATTATCAAAAGGCGAAGCGGGAAGGCGCTTTCATCAGAATCGAAAATCCAACGCTCGAAAAAATTGAAGAGGCCCTTAATCGTCCTCCCCCAAGTCCTAAGCGCGCTGCGCGAGCTGCCAAAAAATGAACAAGCTGACACCTGGTTCGCGTTATTTGAATTGACGCAGGCATTTGGAACGCCGCATTCCCACGCCGGAATCGGTATCCGCAAACTACGGGCGAAGATTTTTGAGTGTCGCGCAGGACTTCGCCTGCGGCTGGTGATTCGCGAAAAACCCGAAGAATTGCGCGCGGAATTCCTCGGCACGCACGACGAAGTGAAGCGATATCTCCGGGTGCAATGACGGCAAAATCCGGATTCACCGTCGAGCCGTGAGCGACAATCAGCAGTGCGCCGTCATCCCATCTCACAGAAGAAACGTTCAACAGCCTGCGCTGAGCGCAAGTCGAATGGGTCCAACCCGAATTGAACGCAGACGTGGCGGTCAGGAATTCAGCGCCGGATTCGATTCGCCGAGAAACCTAACCAAACAGGTTTCTT
>QHOM01000083.1 GCA_003218785.1 Verrucomicrobiota bacterium | reverse complement strand
CCTCGCCCAATTTCCGAAGCTGTCGGTGGCGTTCACGCGCGCCAGCGACACCGTGGATTTGCAACACTGTTCCCTTGCTGCTGAACTTAGGCTTGTTCTAATAACGAGCTTGGTAGATACGGAGCTCTGCACGATGCTCTTGTTGTTCGGGCACCGGCACGAAGAGGCTCTCCAGTTCTGGAACAAACAGGCACGTCCTAGCTAGCGGACCCGTCGGTGTTCTTGTGAGCACGCGGTAATGATCACTGTCCAGTTGTTCAACTACATCTATCCTCCCTTCGGCTCCCGTGACGTAGATTCGCCCGTGCCGTTCATCGTAAAACATCGCGTCGGTTTCGCCGCCCACCGCAAATGTCGCCAGTTCAAGTCCCGTGTTGCTATCAAGCACGACAACACTTGCAGGATTGCGGCAACCTACAAACAACCTGCCGTGCGCCTCGTCAAAGGCCATCGTGTAGTTGCCCTTTGCTTTCGTCAGTTGCCATCGACCGACGACTTCCGCTTTGCTGCGATCGATCACAAGAACGCTGTCCGTCTTCGGTACATTGACAAAAAGGCGGCGGCCGCCCATTTCGATAGCGAACGCTTCCGGATGACCAGGAAGCTTGATCTCGGGCAGCTTTTCCATCGTGTTTAGATCGATGCTGCCAATCACTCCGTCTTGGGCGGCGACATAGACTCGCCGCGCCTGTGCGTCATCGTCATGGTTTTGGAAGAACCGCAATTATCTGCCAGCGGTTACTGCGCTTAATTAAGTACGACTCCCATGCGGCGTTGCATCGGGGTATGTTTGCCTGACACTTGGGTCGGTGGAAGTGTGGCGTCGTTCGCGATCGGCAACGTCATGCAAAATTCAGTCCACTGGCGATCGGAACGCAGAAGTGTTACGTCTCCGTTATGTGCGCGCGCGATCTCACGCGCGATGCTTAGCCCAAGACCATGCCCCGCTGCTACGTCTCCGCTGAAGGAATCCCCGCGATAAAAGCGGTCGAAAACCTTTTCTTTCGCTTCGCCGAAAATTCCATCGCCGTTGCTCCGGATAGTAAGTACTGCAGTTTCGTGGTGAACCAAAGCGGATATAACCACAGCTCCACCGGCGCGGTTATATCTGATGGCGTTGTCGATCAAGTTCATCAACGCGCGGCTGAGTAATCGCCGATCCCCGCGCACCTGGAGTTCGGAAGGCAAATTGCATTGGAGAGCAAGGTTCAGCGGGAGGGCGAGAATCTCAGCATCTTCCCGGAGTTCGCGCACGAGTGAAGTTAGATCAACGGTTTCTTGCTCAAGTGCGAGATGGCGATTATCGGCTCGGGAAAGAAAGAGAAGCCCATCGACAATCTGCGAGAGCTGCAAACATTGTTTGATTACGTTCGCACAAAGTTCGCGCTGATCGGGGGCAGAGTTTGGAGGATTTAGCGCTGACTCCGCTTCCGCACGCATGAGTGCCAGCGGGGTTTTGAGTTCGTGAGAAGCGTCCGAGGTAAACCGGGCGACCTGGTCAAAGCTGCGCTGCAAGCGATCGAACATTCCATTTAGCACAGATGTCAGATGCGCGATTTCATCCTGCGATGACGGTGCTGGAAGCCGCTGGTGAAGGTCCGACGCGGAAATTGTTTCTGCTTGTGCGGCGATTGCTTTAACTGGCGCAACCGCTCGTCGTGCGATCCACCAGGCGCCAAACCCCACAGCAACGATGACCATCGGCAGGACGACAACGTATGCTAGGAGTAGCTGTGCAACAGTCTCGGTGATTTCCTTTGTTTCGCTGCCGATGGCCAGGACAATCCCGTCCTGATGAAATACGCCAAAACGAAGAGCACGCCCATTCCAGGCAATATTTTGCTTGGGGATCCGTGGCATGAGAAAAGCCGGCCCCTTCTCGAGCTCCTGCGAGCGGTAGAGCACGTGGCCGGCATCGTTGCGAATCTCGAGATAGCGCAATCGCTTTGATTGATCGAATAACGCTTCGACGCTTCGCCGGTCTCGCCAGTCCACGCGCTGTTGTTTAAGCGCGATAAAAAAGTCGTGGGCTTCCGCCTTGATATCCTTGTCGAGATTTTCGATCAGTTCCTGCCTCAAACTCCAAGCTGCACCAGCGGCGAATAGCGCGAGAGCAATGGTAACGACGCCGACCGACCAAAGTGTCACTTGGGCGCGCAGCGTTGCTATCTTCATCGGTCCTCCCGCATTACATAGCCCGCGCCCCTGATCGTGTGGAGCAATTTGGGCGAACGACCGTCATCGATCTTGCGTCGCAACCGCTGAATGCAAACCTCGACGACGTTAGTGCCGGTATCGAAATGGTGTTCCCACACGTGCTCGCAAAGCGCGGTCTTTGTGATGACACGCCCCGCGTGAGCCATCAAATACTCCAGCAGGGCGAACTCACGATTCGTTAGTTCAATTTTTGCGCCGCCTCGCATCGCCTCGCGGTTGATCACGTTCAAAGAAAGGTCTGCGACTTGCATGATTGTGGCATGCTCGCCCGAAGCTCGACGTAGCAGCGCCCGCACCCGGGCGATGACTTCACTAATCGAGAACGGCTTCGGCAGGTAGTCGTCGGCGCCGAGGTTCAGACCTTCAATTCGTTCGTTTACATTCCCGCGCGCGGAGAGAAGGAGCACCGGCGTATTCACGCGCTGTCGGCGCATCTCGCGCAAGACACTGAGCCCGTCGCGTCCTGGCAACATGATGTCGAGTACGACCGCATCGTATGCCTGAGTGAAAATTTGAGTGAGCGCCGCGCTACCGTCGTGCACGAGGTCAACCACCAGATTCTCCTGCACGAGGCCGTTGCGCAGAAAGCATATAACAAAAATGTAAGCCGCGCGGGGCCTTGTCCGACAGCTTGATCCCTTTAGCTTCCGACGTGAGAGATGCGCGTAATTGCAGTGCTTTGCCACTCTCCTACTGCACTAACAGGGACGGTGTATCGGCTGCTCAAGGAAACCCGTATGACACTCGCGAAGACTGACCTCCAGGCCTGGCTGGCTATTTTTTTTGGCGTCTCGGCGATAACCGCTTTGCTTCGCGCCGAGTCTCCGATCCAATCGGCGCCCGCCATCGAAACGACGCTCAGAATTTCGATATCGCGTTTTCAGAACCCGCCAGAGCCGTTAGCAATTGATTTTCGCAGGGGCATCGGGCCGGACGAAGCTGCCGCCATCGCGCTTGATTCGAATCCGGCGTTGCGAGCAATCCGCGATCGCCGCGGGTTGGCGGCGGCGCAACTGGTCCAGGCGGGAATTTTGCCGAATCCGGTGGTTTCGTATTCACGCGACTACGTAACAGGCGGGAACACGGCTGGGACGACCACCGGATACAATTTCAGCGCCGGTTGGGAATTGAGTTCGCTGATTCCATTTTTGCCAAAGCAAACCGCAGCTCGAAGAAATTTCCGCTCGGTGGATTTAGACATCGCCTGGCAGGAATGGCAGGTGGCCGTCAACGCGGGCACGGCGGTTTATCGCGTCGTCGCATTGGAGGCGCAGACCGGGCAGGCGCAGGAGGCGAACGGCGGTTTGCAGGAAAGCGCGGATGCCATGCGCAAGGCGGTGGAGGCGCACGAAAAAACTGTGCTTGATCTCGCCGCCGCCGAAGCGGCCAGTCAGGATTCGCGCGCGATCGTGCTTTCGCTCGAACAAGATTTCGCGCATCAGCGGCTTGGTTTGAATAAGATGCTCGGCGTCGAACCGGAAACACACGTGCGCCTGCGCTCCGGGCTCACGCTGCCCACACACCTCGAGCCTCCCGACGAAGCCGATTTGCTGGCAAATATCGAGTCGCGCCGGCTCGATCTTCTGGGATTGCGCCAAGGCTACCAGAGCCAGGATGCAACCGTGCGCGCTGCCATCCTCGCCCAATTTCCGAAGCTGTCGGTGGCGTTCACGCGCGCCAGCGACACCACCAATGTGCACACGAATGGTTTTAGCGTAGCTGTTGATGTGCCAATCTTCGACCGCAACCAGGGCGTCATCGCGACCGAGCGCGCCACCCGCCAAAGATTGCTTGATGAATATCATCAGCGCACCTTCGAAGCGCGTTCCGATGTCGCCACCGCGATCGCAGACATTCGTTCGCTGAATCGACAAATAGCTGCGGCGAAAGAAGCGCTGCCGCTGCTCGAGAGGCTCGTCACCACTGCGCAAACCGCCGTCGAGCAGCGGAACGCCGACGTGCTTAGTTATTACACCGCGCGCAGCAACTTGCTGCAAAAGCGAATTCAGCTGATCAAGCTCCAAGAGCAATTACTTGAAGCGCACACTGCATTGGAGATCGCCTCGGGCCGTTATCTCCCGTCGAATGCGATGCTGAATTTGAAATGAAAAGGCGAATCCTCATCGGCGCCATAGCGCTCATTATCATCATCGCGGCGCTGGTGTGGGTCGCGCAGCGATTCGGCGCTGGGAAGGAGGAAAAGGCAGCCGGGCCGGTCGCGCAAGTGCAGGTCGCAAAAGTAGAGCGAAAAACGATCACCGAAAAAGTGATCGCCTACGGAAGCGTGGTCGCGCAGCCGGGCAAAACACATTCCATGTCGGTAGCATTCGAAACGCGCGTGCGACACATCCTGGTGGCGCCGGGTCAGTTCGTGCAGGAAAACGATCCGTTAACCGAGGTTGAGTTAAGTCCCGCGGCACAATTGCAATTTCAACAAGCGAAGAATGCGGCCGAGGCCGCGCGGAAAGAACTCAAACAAACGCAGGACCGGTTCAATTTGAAGCTCGCCACCAACCAGGACTTAAGCGCGGCGGAAAAAACGGCGCGCGACGCGGAGGCGCAACTCACTACCTTGCAGCGCGCCGGTGCTGGCGGCGACAATCGCATCCATGCGGATATGGCGGGCGTGGTGGCAAAGGTAAACGTGCAAGACGGGCAGATTGTGGCGCCCGGCAGTCCGCTCGTTGAAATCGTCGCGGAAAACGAAATCGAAGTGAAACTCGGTGTGGAAGCGGAAGACCTTTTGGCGGCGCAAGAAGGCGCGTCAGTCACCATCTTTCCGGTGAACGATCCAACGGCAGACAAAGTGGAAGGCACAGTGCGCCTCGTCACGCGTCGCATCGACCCAACGACGCGACTTGTCGATGTTTACGTGGCGCTGCCGGAAGGAACGAAGCTGTTGCTGGATGGTTATGTGCGCGGTGAACTTGAACACAGCGAAAAAGACGCGTTGGTCGTGCCGCGTGCCGCGGTGTTACCGAATCAATCGCGCAGTTACGAGGTTTTCACGGTCGCGAATAACAGAGCAGTCAAGCGCACGGTGAAAGTTGGTCTCGAAAATCAAAAGGAAATGCAGGTCATCGCGGACGATCTTCATCCGGGCGATCTCGTCGTAACTGTCGGCAATTACGAACTGGAAGAAGGCATGTCGGTCGAAATCCAAAAAACGAAATGAACCTAACCGCGTGGGCGCAGAGCCATGCGCGCTCCATCCTGTTTTTGCTCGGCGCGGTCGCGCTAGGTGGCGCAGTCACGAGTTTTTCATTACCGGTCGCACTTTTCCCGCAGGTCAGTTTCCCGCGCGTCCGCGTCACTCTCGATGCCGGCGATCGCCCGGCCGAGCGCATGGCGATCGAAGTTACAACGCCGGTGGAAGAAGCGGTCCGCGCTATTCCCGGCGTGCGCAGCGTAAGATCGACAACCAGCCGCGGCACGGCGGAAGTCTCCATTAATTTCGACTGGGGCGAAAACATGGTCGCGGCCAGGTTGCAATCCGAATCACAGATAAACAAAATTCTGCCAACCCTTCCGGCCGGCACATCGTTCGAAGTCGAACGCTTCGATCCCACCGTCTTTCCCGCGATCGCTTACAGTCTTGTCTCCGATTCGCATTCGCTCGTCGAACTCCGCGATCTGGCGCTCTACACCCTGCGCCCGGTGCTTTCCACCGTTCAAGGAGTTGCGCGCGTCGGCGTTCAGGGAGGCCGCGTCGAGGAGTATCGCGTAACGGTCGATCCCGACAAATTGCAATCGTTCAAGATGACGCTGGCTGAAGTCGCCAGCGCACTTTCAGCCTCGAATGTCCTGGTCGCGGTCGGTCGCCTCGAACAGTACGACAAGCTTTACCTCGTTGTTTCGGACACGCGCTTTCAAAAATTCGACGAAATCGAGAATGCTGTGCTGCGTTCAACGCCCGATGGCGTCGTCTTGCTCAAAGATGTCGCCACGGTGGAGCATTCATCCGAGCCGCAATGGATTCGTGTTACGGCCGACGGTCACGACGCCGTGCTTTTCCAGGTTTATCAACAGCCCTCCGGGAACACGGTGGAAATTGCCAAGGGCATCAAGGCAAAACTCCACGACATAAAAAAACAAATTCCCGACGGCGTGAAAATCGCGGGCTGGTACGATCAAAGTGATCTCATCATCGCGTCGCAACATAATACGCGCGACGCAATCCTGATCGGCATGGTTCTGGCCGCATTCGTTCTGCTCATTTTTCTCCGTGACTGGAAAGTCACATTGATCGCGATCTTGACGGTGCCGGCCGTGCTCGCCGCTACGATCCTGCTGCTTTACGTCCTGAAAATGAGTTTCAACATCATGACGCTTGGCGGCATGGCCGCTGCTGTAGGCCTCATCATTGATGACGCCATCGTCATGGTGGAGCATATCGTCCGGCGGGTGCGCGGCACGCGCGATGGCGACGGGCGTTCCCGCGTCATGCGCGCGGCCAGTGAGTTCACGAATCCGCTGGCCGGTTCATCGGCAGCTACCATTGTTATCTTTACGCCGCTCGCTTTTCTCACCGGGGTGACCGGAGCGTTTTTCAAAGCGCTTTCCCTGACGATGGCGGCAAGCCTCATCATCTCATTTGCCGTAGCCTGGCTGGCTGTTCCGATTCTCTGCGCCAATCTGTTGAAAGAAGAGGACGCTGACTTGGAAGAGGGCGGTGCGTTCATGCGCCGTGTGCACGAAGTTTATCGCAAGAAGATGCAGCGCCTGCTGCGCGAGCCTCGCCTGGTCGTCGTGTTCTTGCTTCCGCTTCTTTTGCTCGGTTTCCTCGCCTTCAAGAATGTTGCCTCGGGTTTCATGCCGGTAATGGACGAAGGCGGTTTTATTCTCGATTACATCTCGCCGCCCGGAACTTCACTTGCCGAAACCGATCGTTTGCTTCGGCAGGTGGAGTCGATTTTGCAGGAGACTCCGGAAGTGCAGACCTACTCGCGCCGCACCGGCTTGCAACTCGGTGGCGCCATTAGCGAAGCAAATATCGGCGATTTCTTTATTCGCTTAAAACCATTTCCGCGCCGCGGGATTGAAGGTGTGATGGAGGACGTGCGCATGGAAATCGAAAAGCACATCCCGGGTCTTCAGATAGAGATCACGCAGTTAATGGAAGATTTGATCGGCGATCTCACCAGCGTGCCGCAACCGATCGAGGTCAAACTTTTTTCCGATGACGAAGCGGTTTTGCGCACGCTGGCGCCGAAAGTTGCCGAGACGATTTCAAAGGTAAACGGCGTCGTTGAAGTTAAGGACGGGATTGTTCCAGCGGGTGACGCGCTCAACATTCAGGTCGATCGCGTCAAGGCCGGCCTCGAGGGCATGGATCCGGACGCGGTCACCAAAGCGCTCGATGATTTCCTCGCCGGCAACGTGACCACGCACATCCAACAGGGACCAAAACTGATCGGTGTGCGCGTTTGGATTCCGCGCGACGTGCGCGAAACCATGCGCAACATTGACAATCTCCTATTGCGCGCGCCGGACGGCCATTTGTTTCCACTCAAACGCGTCGCCACCCTCGTGCCGCTTAGCGGCCAGCCCGAAATCACGCGAGAAGATCTGAAGCGCATGGTCGCGGTGACCGCGCGCATCAGCGGCCGCGATCTCGGCTCGACAGTGAGCGATGTGAAACGGGCGCTCGCCAAATCCGGCGTCATTCCAAACAACGTTCTTTACACTTTTGGCGGGCTTTACGAACAACAACAAATCGCCTTCCGCGGCCTAACGATCATTTTGATCGCCGCAATCGTGCTCGTTTTTCTGCTGCTGCTCTTTCTCTACGAAAGTTTCCCGGTCGCCATCGCGATGTTACTGGTCCCGCTGTTGGCCGTAGCCGGAGTTTTCATCGGCTTATGGGTCACCGGCACCGAGTTCAACATCACCTCGCGCATGGGCATGACTATGATCGTCGGCATTGTCACCGAGATCGCGATTTTCTATTACTCAGAATATCGAGTACTACCGGAGAGCGACGACCGCTTTGTTCTCGCCGGGATCAATCGCATGCGCGCAATTTCGATGACCGCCTTCGCGGCGATCCTGGCGCTATCGCCGCTGGCACTCGGGATCGGTCACGGTTCGGCCATGCAGCAACCTCTGGCGATAGCGATTATTGCGGGACTGATTTTTTCGCTGCCGCTCGTGTTAATCGTGCTGCCTGCGCTGCTCGCCATTTTCGAGCCAAAAGCGGCCCGTAAGCGATCAGAATGACATTCGTTAGGGGTTCGCTGATTCAAGCCGGGCCGTAAACCAAGAGCTTCAACGTATTCGGCACAATCATCGGCCGGCCCGGAGATTCGCCGGGCGCTGGCGAAGGTGTCGGCTGAAATTGTGCGGTAGGCAAATAGATCCTATGCGTTTGCGGATCGAGGGCGATAGTTCGCGCGCGGAGCTCTGTCTTGAGTGTCTGAATGACTGTAAGTTTCTGCGGCGTTTCTTCCTTCACGATCGTCGTTGTGCCATCGCCGCACGATGCAAACGCGAGCTGCGTCCCATCGTCGAACGCGCAGCCATCGACGCCCGTGCCGATCGGCACTGTTGCAACAACTTTTCCAGTTTCAGTGTCGAGCATCGCCATCAATTTATTGTGACAGCCCACGAATAACCGGTGATGCTTGGCATCCAACGCCATTCCAGTTGGCTCTGCGCCCGGCGTGAGCGACCAGCGCGCCACCACTTCACGCTTTGCCGTGTCGATGACCGCGACTTCGCTCTTGTCTTCGATATTGCAGTAAACGCGTCCGGCCGCACTATCGACTGCGGCGAACTCAGGATTACCATCGAGCGGAATTGTAGTGACTATGCCTGTGGCTTTGGCATCGATCACGGTGGCCGAATTCCCGCTGTGATTGAAAACGTAAACCTCGTCGCGACGCGGTTGGTAAACGAGCGCGTCGGGATTCGCGCCGGTCTCTATTTTCGAAATCGTGCGGAGCGTCTTTAGATCGACAACGCTGACCTTCGATTCTTTGCCATTCGATGAAAAACCGCGCTCCAGATCCGGCGCGACGATGAACCCGTGAACGCCGGGAGTATCGCCGATCTCACCGATCACTTCGTTCTTCGTAAGATCGACAATGACGACTTTTGTCGCGTGCGAAAGATAAAGACGACGCGCCGCCGCATCGATGGTCACAAGATCCCAGCCGCCTTCGCCGCCGATTGGGATTTCATCCAGAAATTTGTAGGCTCCTTCGGCAGCCGCCTGGCATAACAACGCAACCGCAAACAAGAACCCCAGCAGAGCTTTCACACACACATCAGGCGTCAGGGTCTGCTTTTTCGATTCGGTGTTGCCGTCGGACTTGTGGCTGGCGCGACGGGCGCTGCAGTTGGCGAAGCGGTTGCCTGCGCAATCGGTGACGCCGAAGTCGCTGGACTTGCACTGCCAGCGGGCAAAACGCCAGCGCCTGAGTCGGGTGCCGGAGAAGAAACCGGCGAAGGAGAAAACTGAGCAGGCGTTGCTGATGGCGAAGCTTGGGTCGCGCCCTGCGATTTCATCAGCTCGCGCCTTAACGCGCTGTCGCTTGTCGTGCTCTTATGGGCGTAAAGGATCGATAATGCAAACGTTACGGCGAAAAAAAAGCCAGCGAGCCATCCCGTGAACTTCACCAGCACGTTGGTGGTTTGCGCGCCGAAAATGTTTTCCGTGACCGCTCCGCCGAATGCCGCGCCCAGGCCTTCGCTCTTTGCGCGTTGCATCAAAATCACAAGCACCATCAGCAGCGCCACGAGCACGAAGCTCGCCAGGCAAAGATTGATTAGGATCGACATCGGGACAGGGAATATGGCGAAGCGCGAAGCGGAAGCAAACGTACCAAATCGCGTCCACCTCAGCAAGATCGACATCACCGAGGCGCTTGCCTTGCGCGTACAGCTTATTAGGGCCGCGCCTGGTGCTCAGGATCGAGTTCCGTCGCTCGCTGGAAATGTTTTTCGGCAAGCTCTTTCATCCCTAAGTTTTGCAGCCTGAGACCGATCATCCGATGGTAAAGCGGATTGTCGGGAGTGAATTGGTCGGCTTGTCTTTCGTGAGCGATTGCTTCTTCGAATCGGCCGAGCGATCGCTCAGCGCCTGCGAGTTGATTGCTCGCCAAAACGAGGCGCGGATTGCGCTGCACCGCATCGCTCCAAACGGAAATGGCTTCCTCCTTGCGGCTCAGTTGCCAGAGCGATTCGCCTTTTTCCTGACGAGCAAGAATTAAATCGGCTCGTTCCGCCAGGGCCTCATCGAGACTCGCCCGCGCTTGCTCATAGCGTCCCAAACGGTTCAGGATCGTGCCGCGATAATACAAACTCAGAGCTTTACCTTGGCCCCCTTGACGAGCTGCGGCCTGGCTGAGCAGGGCAACGGATTGCTCCGCGTCGCCAGAGAGATATTCAAACCAGGCAAGCTTCGATAGCGCTTCGCTATTTGCAAACAGCCCGAACTTCGCAGCGGCTTGCAAATGTTTTTTTCCTTCGAGAATGCTTTCACGATCAATCGGGCTGAGCCAGCGAGTGGGGTTTGTCTGGGCAAGGGCAAGCTCGTCGGGGATTTGGATTTTCTGAAATGCGCGATCGCCCAGATATTCGTGATAGCGCACCCATCCGCTGTGCACGGTTAAGCCAATCCAAGCAACCGCGAACGCTACAAATCCCCAGCCCGCTTTTCGAATTTTGCCCGAAGATTTCAAATCGAAACGATAAAAGGACAATTCTTTTGCCTTGAGCAATCTCCATGTTTTTAGAGTGAGAAATGTTGTGATCGTCGCACAACCGAGCGCCATCAAGAACGGGACAAGCACGTAAACGCCCCGGACGGCCAGGAAACTTCCAAGAAATACGATCACGCCGACGATTTCTTCAGGCCATGTTATAGAGTAGCTCTTCTTAATTGCGTTCGATTTCGGAACGAGAAGCGTCGGTTTCCCAAAACCGAAATACAAGGCGTCGTTCGGACAGACGCTGACGCAATCCATGCATTTCATGCAGCCTGGGTCGACAACCATCCCGTATTGCTTCACCTCCGCGTGGACGAGCACGTTCGAAGTGCAGGTCGCAGTGCAGTGGCCGCATTGATTGCAAGCGTCGGTGACGCGGATTTTGCCGGGCGAGAATTTGTCGGCGAGACCGAAAAATCCGCCATAAGGGCAGGCGTAGGTGCAAAAGCCTTTTTGCCCCAAAAAGTAAACGGTCATGAAGCCGCAGACAAAAAGAAACGGAATGGCGACTGCTACGGAAGGAAAAGTTTCCCAAAAATTGGTCGTGACCAGATGGTTGGTAAATTTAGGGATAAGCGGTCCGTGGTCCGGGTTTGCGAAGAATCGATATGCGGTTGGCCAAACAAACATATACAAAGCGCCGATAAGCGGGACATACACCAGCAGCCTCGAGCGAAACGGCTTGGGAGTGAGGCCAATTTTCTTCAGCATCCACCCGCAGAAATCCTGCAGCGCGAGAATGTGACAGCCCCAGCCGCAGACAAAACGCCCGAAGATCAACGTCGCCAAAATCGCTAGAGCAAAGAAGATAAATCCCGCATTGACGGCCCCCCGCTGAAGCGTGTGCATGGTCTCGGAAGGTTCGATGGGCGAAATCGTCTTGCCCATGATCCGCCACTGAATGATGTGCGCAATCATCAGCAAATTGAGAAGGATGAGCGCCGCCGCGCGCCAACGGCTGGTCTTTGATTTGCGAATGCCGTTTTTTTGAAGCGGAGAATTCTTGAAAATCCCGACGTGTCGGGAAATCGCCCCCTGATTTCTCACTTCCCGACTTACACAACCACTTTTCACAAATCCTCCCAGATTCCGCACGGAAAGTCGGCAGAACTCATTTTAACCCCAACTCGACGGAGATAGTTCAAAAAAGTTTACTCTACTTTTCCCCGCAAGAGGTTACAAGTTAGCGGGCTTCATTCATAACTTTTGCAAGTTGCCCACAAATTGGAGGGCTAAAAACAATGTCGAAGAAACTGTTTGCCTATCTCATGCTCCCACTACTTTTGCTTTTCTGCAACAGCTCGCAGAACTCCGTAGCAGGATCCAAACAGAAGAGCCCAGACGTCCAGAGCGGGACTCTTGAAAAGATGATCGTCGCCAGCGGGAGCGTCGCGATGGATGTCGATCTAAACCGGCTCAATGGAGTCAACTCCGCGACGGCAAAACGTGAGACGTTGCGTTTCGCCGTGGCGGCTAATTCCTTTTTCACTGTTCTGGTGTTTAACAACGTCTTGCGCGGTCCTGAGCAAGGGTCTCTAGCGCTCATCCCGCAAAACAGCGCGACTCTTCCTGCTGCCTTAAGCGCATCCCTTAACCAACTGGTGGTCGAAAAGCTCCCTTCTGGTGAAGCTTTCGATCTTGCCGTGCGCGACGGCAAAACGGGATTCGCCTTTTTCAATATCGAAGGACACCAGTACGATTACGATGCCGGCGCGCAGTCGCTCAGGATCACAGATGGACGACTGCTCATTTCAAAAGAGTTTGCCAACGCTCTCGGCCGACCGTCCGACGCTGGCAGGGTCGTTGGAAAAATCTCCATCGGAGCGGCGATGCAGCCGATCGAGATCACACACCTTGTGAACGGCGAGCCGCAATTTGTGATGATGCCCGCAGTTGGCACGCAACCGGGACCTGATGTCATTGTTGGCAATCTGCCCAGTGTGGAGCAGTTCGGGAGTGTCGGGACTCAGGTCGGCCTCGCGGTGGGAACAGATTCCTGCAACAACGGGCAGGTGGACCTGGATTGGTTTGCATTGCCGAATAACGATCATCCGGTCATCCCACAGAACCTGTATCGAATGAGTGGCGGAACTGACAACATCGAGCGCTTCGAACAAGTTGGCCAATCCTGGCTGAAACACGCCTTCGCGGCAGCATCGGCAAACACCTGCGGCTTTGGCTGTAACGGCGTGGGCGGCTCTCATCTTGGCTCCGGCTGTTCCGATCTGTACAGCGCCAGTTTGAATGCGAGCCAAAGTGGGCTGGGTTCACGCGCGTGGGTGAATCCCTTTACCGGCGCCTTTCCCGGATCGCCAAGCCCGGCCGACCACACCGGCCACGTTCATACAGGCACGTCGCACCGGGTCACGGTGGCAATGAGCGATCTGGACACAACGCAAAATCCGGGCGCGACCTATTTCGCCGAAGGTCAATACGTCACTCCACATGAATACGCCTGGTGCCAGGCTAATCCCGGGCAATGCAACATGTACAACAACGTCTCCTATCGTCAGTTCAGTGTCAGCGGCGGCCCGACGAATTTCACGTTTTCGCCGGTTGGATCCACGGCACGATCGCAACCTGCCATCTTTGCCTGGAGCGGAGCAACCATCAATAAGATCGAGCCCGATGCGGGAAACGATGGCATTGCATTCGTTGGCTATAAAGTGACAAACCCATCCACTGGAGTTTGGCATTATGAGTATGCGATCTATAATGAGAATCTGGATCGCGCGATTCAATCGTTCGCTGTCCCTACGGGACGGCGCATCAGAAATATAGGGTTTCATGCGCCGCCCCAGGAACCTGGATGGGCAAACGATGGAACCGTGGGGAACACGGGCTACAGCAGCACCCCTTGGACATCGGTGGTAACGGGCGGCTCTCTGACTTGGAGCTGCGAGACGTTTGCGCAAAACCCAAACGCAAATGCGCTCCGCT